>JAYVBW010000084.1:0-4714 GCA_043750255.1 Pirellula sp. | reverse complement strand
AGTTTGCTTATTTGCGTCGGTGGACGGGGAACTACGGGCGCCGTTTATCGCGTTGTTGCGAGGGACACAACTCCGGCTGCCAAGTCGCAAGCGTGGTTTTCGGAGTCCGTTACAAATGGGCAGCTAACGGGCAAACAAGCCGAGTCTTTGGAACGATTACTAACCGCAAACAACCCATTTGAAGGGTGGTCTGAAGCAAAATGGTTTCCCGAAGTCGAAAAGGCAGGTGTGAGAGCTATGCTTGGAACGATGTCAGGTGAATTCCCAATTTCTGCGGAGGCCGAAATAGTTGCGTCCGCAAAACTTCGGTGCGCTCAAATTTTAACACGATTGAACATCGCGATTCCATTTGCAAGGATACGGAATACTCTGAGTGCTCCGTCGCCTTCAACGCGAGCTGCCGGCTGGTGGCTAGTGGGCAGAGGCAACGTTGTGATTGCTGCAAACGACAATAAGCTGATCGGTGCGTTGGCTGCATTGGACTTTGCATCCGCCCCGCTCAACCCAGGCACCAACGATCAATCGAGTTGGGAGCCGCATCTAGGACGAGCGGACGACCGACTACGTTGGGAAGCGTTTGGCGTAAGAAAATGGACCTTTAACTCCGCCAACAGTCTTCGCGTCGAGGACAGTGAATCAGGAAACGCGTTGCGGCGCACTTGGCTTTGGGCGTTGGCTCGATCAGGTGTTCCGTTAATAAGAAAGTCGGACAACAACCAGCTCGATTTTTTGACTGCACGACAATTGTTTGCAAACACACAGACGACGATCGACTCGCCGTTGCTCGATGCATTGGCGGCCTGGGTACCTAAGAACCAACCTCAATGGACAACGCGCGACGTTCTAGAATTCCTGACCGTCCTGCAATCATCTTTAGGCGACCGTCGGTATACGTTGCCTCAACAGCAAGACCCACCGCAGCCGGATGTACTGGATGGTTTCAGGGGACTCGGTTCATCCAAACTTCCTGAAAATGTTCGAACAGCTTGGGTCGGATGGGCTATGTTTCTCGCGAAACAAGCGAACGAAACTGACCGCCAGCTTGTTCATTCTGAATCGATGCGGACTCTCTCGATGCTTGAGCCCAAGGATAAAGAGTCGCTAGCCTATTGTCTGGATCAAATCAATGAAAAAAGCCACCCGACTTCGGACATTCATGCACTTTGCTGTTCGGCCAATTGCCAACATCCTCGAACGCTTGAGATGTCCTACCAAACGGCATCAGCACTAGCGGGTGTTGTTCGCAAGGTCAAGGTTCGAGGCCTCTACACGGACAACCAATGGCCAATCCGACTTCAACAATTAGTGACGGCGCTTGGAAGACGTGATTCGAGTCTAGGAGCAGCATTCGTGGATTTACCGGTCCCGTGCTGCCCTGAAGATTTGGTCCTACTGAAATCGTTCCCACTTGATATTCAAGCGGCGGCCAGGAAAAAAATGCGTGAGCACCTTTTGGCCACAGAGCCCAAGGAATGGTCGATCCCGATTTTGCGGTTTGCGTGTCAGAATGGCATCGATGGCGATTTGGCGAAGGCAATCCGTGCAAGCTCCGTCGTAGAAAGCCTACGCCCTACAGCAACAGATTTGCTTTCCACTCTACCAAATGAATTGGATTACGATCTTTTTTTGACAGCATTAGAGAGCAACGATCACAATCAATGGCCTGCTGGTTGGAAGGGTCTAAATGCACTAAAGCCAAGTGCTGCGCAACGCGAATGGGTTACGTTGGCTCCAGTCGTCTCAACTGTAATCAATACACCGAGCACGTTGCCCCGTGCAGCAGTCCTTGCGCGGGCAAGAGCCGTGGCAGGAATACTAAAGTTCAATAATCCTCCAGTGGGCGAACAGTGGAAGGACTGGGAACCTTTCTTCCAGGCAACGCTAGAGCCTGAATCGTTTGCAAAGCTATCGCGACCGCAAACCTCGTTCGAGTGGCGTACGCTGCAGATGGCGGCAAACGCTATCGCCGGAGACGCGAAAAGAGGGCAAGCACACTATCAAGCAAAGTGCGCACTGTGCCATGGCGGCCAAAGTTCACTGGGACCGAGTCTAGTCGGAGTCACAAGACGGTTTTCGCGAGACGATCTTTCCAAAGCGATTTTCGAGCCAAGTCGCGATATTTCGGACCGCTACAGGTCGATTCGGGTCTTGACGGTCGACGGCGAAATCTTTACCGGCATGATTGTTTACAATGCGGCAGACGGGACAACACTGCAAACGGCGACCGGGGACATTGTTCGCATCAACCAGGAGAGCATTGAGGACAAAGCTTATTCGACAGAATCGCTGATGCCATCAGGTCTTCTCAATGACAAGTCACCCTCCGAAGTTGCTGACTTATACGCATATTTGGCGACACAATAGTGGCTAGGCCGCGTGGGGCAGCGGCTGCGCCCGCTGACTTCTGTGGGGCAGCGGCTCCGCCCGCTGGCATCTTCGTTCCCTGCCAACGGAATTGCAGGGCCACAATCTTCGCCGATGCTCCATTGCTCTCCTTAAGTTGCTCTCCTTAAATTTCTATGGCACTCGTTGACGAAAAATTCTAAACTAGGGGCATGCTTAACCCAACCAAGAGCCTGGAATTCGAACGAATCGCTGAAGTACAAACGGCCGTGATTAAATCCGGCAAACATTGGATTAGGAATTTCTTTCCGAACCTGCGCGACGCAGGCGTTCGTTGGAGTGAAGATGATGCTAGCTCGTTGGCTGCATCGGTCGCCTATTATCTCGCCCTTTCATTGTTCCCGATGATGCTGTTGCTCACGTCTGGCTTCGGTATCTTCTTGCAGTTTTCAAAAACAGGAAAGAAGGCGGAGGAGCAGATCTTGAGCATGGTAGAGACACATGCCTCGCCGATCATCAAGAAGCAATTCGAACAAGTTTTAACTCAGCTTCAAAGCCACTCCATCGTCAGTGGTCCATTTGGTTTCGTAGCGGCGACATTGGCTGCTATTGGCATCTTTGCGCAAATCGATCGTGGTTTCGACCGCATCTTTCGGATCCCAGTCGAGAAGGATGCAAATGTCCGGCGCACTATCTATCGCGTGATGAAGAGCCGGTTTCTCGCCTTTCTAATGTTAGCTGGACTTGGAGGCACCATCCTGGTGATGTTCGCGGCGGGAATGGTGCTAGCCCAGTTTCGATCGCTAACTACTTCAACTGTACCAAGTATGAATTACTTGTTTGGCGTGTTCGAGCTCGGTTCCACCGTCGTTGCAAACGGACTGTTATTTTCATTGGTATATCGATGGTTACCAAAACGCTATGTGTGCTGGCAGGATGCGATTCGAGGCGGGTTGCTTGCTGCCTGCATTTGGGAACTTGGACGGGGGATTTTGGGTGTCTTTTTAATTGGCATGCGATACTCGTCAGCCTATGGCGCGGTTGGTTCGTTTATTGCAATCCTGCTATGGTGCTACTACGGCATCTCAATTTTGTTTTTTGGAGCAGAGTACGTTCAAGTCCTGCAACTGCGCCGTCGAGGTAGCCCAACCACGGCTGAGGATGAAGTTGGTAGTGCGGTTACAGGTGCCAAACAGGTGCCAAAACCTCTGCTAGTACAATCCGATGAATCCACCGGCGAGTTCGGCCGTGTTTCAGAAGAACATTCTTACAGACGAACGCGGTTCTCTCTCTCGCCCGACGTGATCAAACATCGTCCGAGAAAATCCGCAGAACAATCGCGGTAGATGTCCCCGCAGTGCAACCTCACTAGATTACGCGTCCTGCTAATTCATTTCGCTGGCTTGCAACACGCATTCCTGAACGATCAAATCATGTTCCAAGGAATAAGCATACGTGTTCTCACCGCGAATGGCGGCTGCCAAGCTAATCAGATCGCCATCGTATCGCCCGGAGATTTTGGGTAGTTCGACAATCTGAGTTCCTTTGTGAAATTTGCCTTGCGGTTGATCCAGCGTGAGTGTTAGTTGCGGTGACTCAAGCGGCTCAATCGCGATCGTACCTAGAGTACCGCAAACAACAAATTGGCGGCGACGATTGCCATCTACCTCCACCAAGCTACTACGTACCGTCGCGGTGGCCCTTGGATACTGAAAAACGGCCAAGCAGTTATCGTTCAACTGATCCAGTTCCGGATGGGTGTTTCGATTGACAGATACCAACGACTGCGGTTTGCCAAGCAGCTTAACCACAGCATCAATTAAATGGCATCCGAGTTCGAACATGGCTCCGCCTCGATATCGTGCCAGTTCCGCTCGGTCGGTCAACGGGAGTTTTTTGCTCATCACGCCATGAATTTCAAATATCTCTCCCAACCATCCTTGATCCACCGCCTGAAATAAGAATTGAAACGCCGGGTTACTACGAAACATATAGCCAAGCTGAATGATTCGTCTTTTGTCCGTTGCAATTTTGGTAACGCGTCGAAAATGGTTCAGTGATGTACCAGCAGGCTTGTCTAGATGAACATGCATGCTGGCCGACAAACACTTCTCCGCCATGTCGAGCAACTGATCGATATCGGTCTCGATAAAAACAAGTTGGAGGCCAGGCTGATTCAACAGTTGCTCGACTGTCATCCAAGGACAATTTGCGAAAGCGCCCGTTCCTTGCATCCTGTTTTTTTGGGCTTGGTCTTCTTCAACCACGCCCACCAATTCGAAGTGCTCGCGGAGTTTTTTCACCGCCTCCAATTTCCCAGCGGCGTGACCGTGCTTCGTACCGATCTGCCCAACGCGGATACGTGCTTGTG
>JAYVBW010000083.1:0-2448 GCA_043750255.1 Pirellula sp. | reverse complement strand
TGTCCACGATCGTGATAACAATGTCATCACCGATCATGATGCTTTCGTCTCGATGTCGCGAGAGTACCAGCATTGGAGACTCCTTTTCTTCGTTTAGGTCGCATCCAGTGCAACAGGGTTGGGTCTAAACCAATGGGCTGTGTCGTTCGTTCGGACTATTCATCCAAACTCACGCCACGACGAGTGTATCGGCGGGGGAATGCTGGCGAATCACCGAGACATAATGCTTTCCATGGACAACTACTGTTCTGAATTTAACGCCAAGCATCAGGATTTTCGCAGTTTCAATCCGGCGTTAAGTCGGCGCAGTACCAAGTTGTGTTCACCGCCAAAACCGCAAAGTCCGAATATACCGTTCACGACTACCGGCATCCTAAGGTTTTGCCAACCGTTAAGGTTTAACATGAACTGTACTAACAGTAGTGTTCGATAGGAGCCTGTGTCCAAGCAACTCGGCTTCTGCGAACTCCAATGCGATGCCGACTCCAAATTGCTTGGTCGTAGTACACCGCAATCCGACATTCCCAAATCCTAGAAGCTAGCCAACGTGAAACGCCGGTACCCATCGCATCTTCGTATCCATCTCGAAGATTCCACCTCCAATGCTCCATCGAGCGATTTGTCTCGCTCCAATACCCACTCAGGTCTTCCTCGAGACGAAATCCAGGATGTGTTGCGATCGTTTACCGAGGCAACCAGTTGGACGGTGAGCGAACGGTCCCAAAAAGCAGAACCAAGAAACGGAATAGCCGGGCACCATTTGCCGGGCGATGCCGGGGTTAGTAAGCGTTGGCGTCTGCTAGAAACGATTGTGAAGGATGAATCGCTCGATGCCGTAGATTCTACCGACTCGTCGTGCGTTCCAATGGATCGGGCCCAGCATTTGCTCGTTTCCATCGAACGCTTGGTGGCTCGATTGGATCTAGCCGAGGAAACGGTTAGGCGGCAAGAGGCTGAGCTTGCTACAGCGGTTGGTGTGACCAGTTACAGCGATCGCGGGCGAGAGACGGCAGATCGATTGGAATCGATTTTGGACAGTGTTGCTCGTTCCGTGGGGGCTGTCGCAGGAGCCCTGTATTTGCTCGATGACGAAACCTCTTCCTTGAAGATGCGATCCTGTATCGGCTTGCCTAAAACGCGGTTGACAGCTCCTCCTCGCGAATTGCGAGGATCTCTTGCCGACTTGGAGGCATTGCTGGGCAATGCAGTTTTGCTCACCGATATCGAAAGGATGCCGGATTGGCCGAGTCCGGAGGAGTTCGGCTCCGCGTTGGTCGTCCCAATCGGTTCCACCACCATGCCACATGGCACGATGTGGTTCTGGTCCGAACAGCCGCGAAACTACAGCGCGACCGAGGTCGAAGTAGCAAATTTAGCTGCCGGTCGTGTGATGAGTGAAATCGAGCAATCCATATTAGGGCAAGAAATCCATCAATCGCGTGCAATACAGAAGCAAATGGAAACGGCCAGTCTTATACAGTCCAGCATGTTGCCGGACAATCAAATTCTGCATGAAGACTTCGACATCAACGGATGGACATTCCAGAATGGTCGCATCGGCGGCGGGTTCCATCATTGGGATTTGAACCACCAAGAAATGATGACGATATCGCTCGGGAATGCAAACCAGCCTGGGCCAGAGGGAGCTATTGTCGCGACCAGCATCCAATCGATTGTGCGGACGCTCTGGCAGAGCAACAACTCCCCGACATCGATAATGAGGACAATCAACGATACACTTTGGGGAATGCATGACGCCGACTGGACGGCGTCAATGGGACTGATTCAAATCAATCCGGTTACGGGCTATGGCTCTATTTGCAGTGCAGGTGATATTCAGTCCTTTGTGATATCCCAACGAGGCTTCCGCCCTATTGGATCTCTGGGACCCCGCGTTGCAGCTCAACCAGACACTTTGTTCCATAGCAATCGATTTTGTTTGCAACCTGGCGAAATCTTTTTAGCTTTCACCTCCAACATCCTGGACAACACGAACGGACGGCAAATTCCCCAGCAGAAGAAAAAAGGGGGGAGACCTGTCTGCTATTCCACGCTCGACCAAAACTCGTTGCTGCAAATTGTTAGGGATATGTCGGATGAGAGGGCGAGCGATATTGCGGGCTACGTTGCGAGAACACTCCCGACTTTTCAACGTGACACTAACGAAGGACCAGACCGATCTATGGTCCTTATCAAAAACGTCCGGAAGGTAAAATGATTAGGCCTCCTGCCGCAGAATTATTGGGGGAATTCGGCGAGACGTGGAGCCATCGCTAATACACGGGAGCTATCGAATTCGACGAAGAACCAACCTTGCGTTGCGATTAGTGACGAACCCGATCGATGATTGAGAAGCTTTGGTTGTCCTTGGTTTTGGACAGCAATGGAGCTAGCTAGTGCACGCCTGGCAGGTTCATCATTCGGTATATTCCCGATCCCCATTCGGCA
>JAYVBW010000082.1:0-2608 GCA_043750255.1 Pirellula sp. | reverse complement strand
GACTCAAAAAGCATCAACGTGTCATGCAACCCAGGGATAAAACTGGATCGGTAAATTTTGTTTGAGCTGGACGCGCCATGGCTAAATCGAATGATGTCCGTACACGATTGCTTGAGCCCGCTGCCAAAAGCAAGTCGCTTGGTGTGATAGGTTATCCCAACGAGGAATTTCCCGTTGTCCGTGAAGGTGCAATGTGCCTTCTATGTCAGCAGATGCTCACCGAATCCGCTGTTCAGAGACTGGGGCGCTTCGAGCAATTTATAAAGGATGACGCCGCCAAGCGAAGTGATGAAGCGGCGATCGCCCTCCGTAAAGCATCGAAGGATGTTGCGGAACTGAAATTGAATGTATTTGCAGACGACCCTGCATTGTTGGAAGAAGTAACGGCGTTCGATCCGACTCTGGTTCCCTGCTATGCACGGCGGCAAATTCCAAGGCTGGCAACCGGAAACATTGACTCCGGCGAGCACGAGCGAATTGTTCTCGCGCTGATATCAATTTTGGTAAACGGATTCCACGCGAGTCACGAAGTAGAGTGATTTTCCAGTCCATTCTTGTCCTCACCCGAATGTGAGGCCTTGTATTCAGATGTCGCAAGGTCGGGCTCCGACTCACAAAAAAAATTGCGGATTCGGCGCTCCGGCGTGTCACGTGGTTGGGTGACCGGTGCGTGTTGTCAATCTCGATTTTGGTCGTCGGTATGGCTCATCGAGTGGCATCGTAGGAAAGCTGCGATCTCAGTCTTACTCAAACTGCCTGTAGCCGTCTTGAGGACAAGATCAACTAGCTCATCATCGCTCGCTTCAATCGCGACGGAATTGATTTCAAGGAACACGAGCGCGGCTTCCAGACCGACTCGTTTGTTCCCATCAATGAAGGGATGATTCATTACCAAATGAAACAGATACGCAGCTGCCATTTCGAAGACGTCAGCATGCAGGTATTGGCCGCCGAATCCAGCCTCAGGTTGGGCGAGTGCCGATTCGAGCAAGCCAAGATCTCGCAACCCATCGCTCCCCCCATAGTTTGCAATTTGGCCCGCGTGGATCTCAATCACATCATCAAGTTCCAGGAATTGCATACTGTCTACTCAGCTAGTTTCCGAAAAGCCTTCGAATGCTTTGCATTCACTTTTGCACTGGCTGCCCGGACTTTTGATTTCGCGCTCGCTGGAGCAGCAGGTGCGATCCGAATCGACTGCCCATCAGTGGTCAACTCGATTTCAGATTCAGGGTTGATCTTTAGCAAGTCCAGAATCGGCCGATCAATTACGATCGCCCAACTATTACCATGTTTTACGAGGTTCTTAATCATGATTTCTCTCCATCGAAAGGGTCTACCAATGGTATCACAATGGTCGACCATTTGCAAGGCAGATCTTGTGGACGCCGGGTTGCGCGACCACATTCAAGGGCGGAGTTGTACCCGTTCCAATGAGAAAACGCCTGCACGGTGCAATCGTGGGGCGATTGGCTCACTCCATGTAGTGTCGGACTGTACTTTGGATACAGACGGATGCCACGGAAACTCTCGCAGAAAGATTTGATGTCCGGTTGATGTCGAAGACACAAAGTTTGGGGAAATAAAGCTAACTTCCTTAAGTTCCCTTTTGAGACGGCTGAGTCGGCCTTTGGTGATTATTATTGCATTGATACGAAACCAGATATCCCGGGTAAGCGTTGATGTGTCGCCAGTGATTTCCTTTTCTCGCCATTGTGAAAAACCTCGAAGTGAATACCAGTCATTCTTAGATTCATCGGGAATCCTAACGTAGTCAGAAAATACAGGCAGATTGGACGGATCTAGGCACCAATTTCGTTTGGAGTCGTCCGCAGCACGCAGGAATTTGTACTGTACTGGTCGCCACCACACATTTGCCCCCCATTCGCCCCATTCAGATTCGGATGTCTTTCGCATCCAATGCGTCGGATCAATATCGCGGTCCCAAAGCTGCCATGGCCCACGGTATCGAGAAGGCTTGGGCGCGTCAGAATAACCTGCATCGTCTTTGTAATGAACATTGTCTGCAAGGTGAGCGAGGAATTTGTAGAATGCTATCCTTTGGTACTTTTTCCCAATTCGTTCGATCCTTGGCCGGTCACGGCCATCGAAGCTCAAAGACTTTTCAAAATTGCCAAAGAGTTGTTCGCTCCAACCTAGCTCAAAGGCATGCTTGCAGACCCAGTTTTTTGCCCAATCGCGATCAAAGGAAGCAAGCAGTTCTCCGTTTCGCCAGTAACCTTCCGCGCGGCGAAAGTGTTCTCTAGTCGCATCGTCCAAGGTTTCATTGAATTGCTTCCAGGCGCTATCTGCGTCCTCATGAGTTGGCTCTTGGTTCACATTTCCGGTTGGCGTCGCGGATGTCTTTAACGGTTCTTGGTAAACATCGACGAGTGAAGCATTGGATTTGAGAATGTCTTCAAACGAAGGGTCTTCGTCTTCTCTATGTAGGATGCACTCGCGCAACCGAATCGAACGATGTTGGAGTGCACTGGAGCGACACTGGAACGGCACCCAATTACGCACGCTTGATAAGGCGGTTGGATGGGCCAAGTCGATGACATGGAATGCACTGTCCCCGATCGTTGGAGTTGCAACCAAGCTCTAT
>JAYVBW010000081.1:0-5859 GCA_043750255.1 Pirellula sp. | reverse complement strand
CAAGCCGTACCCAAGGCAGTATGCGCATTGGCTTTATGATCTCGTCGTTCACGCTCGATTGCATCGAGCTGCAATGCATGTCGTGATTCGTCCCAAAAGCGTCTTGCGCAAACTGACTCATTACCTGACCAACGAAGGGCTCGATCCGTCCCACGGTGTGAGCGACGTCTACTTTGGGCATACACATCACGCAGTCGACGGAGTGCGGTATGCAGGACTTACTTTTCACAATGGTGGAGCGTCAATCCATGGTCTGCCCTTCCGAATTATTGAAACACGCTTGCCGTTCGAGCAACGCAATACAGCAAGCGAACCATCCTCCACCGTCAACTCCTTGTAGAATGCTTGCGGAGGGTCTCTCAAATGCGACGGACATTCAATGAAAGTTAAGAGTTGCCGTTGTTAGACTATTTGAATCCACACTGGCTTTTTTTCACGGCAGCGATTACCTTCGTCGTGGCATTAGTCACCTCTGCGCACGTAGTGTTGAACAAGCGAGATACGCGCGCAGCCATTGCCTGGGTGGGCCTGATTTGGTTGACTCCACTCATTGGGGTCGTGCTTTATTTTTGGCTTGGAATCAATCGTATTCAACGACGAGCTCGCTTGTTGCGCTGCGGGCGCCATCACCCGGAACCGACCATACATCAAGCACCCTGCCCGAGGCATGTACTTGTGGACACGTTGGGCCCGGAAAATCATCATCTCCTTTCATTGACCACTCTCGTCAACGCAGTTTCCCACCGTCCGCTTTTAGCAGGCAATAGTGTCGTCCCCTTGGTGGACGGTGATCAGGCATATCCTGCTATGATTCTCGCAATCGATGAAGCGACCAGCAGTGTCGCTCTTAGCACATACATTTTTGACGATGATCGTATTGGCATGCTTTTCGTACAATCACTGAAACGGGCTGTCATTCGAAAGGTTGAGGTTCGGGTTCTGATCGATGACATGGGGGCTCGTTACAGTTGGCCAACGATAACGCAGTCGCTACGTCGAGCCGGGATCCGTTGTGCGACGTTTATGCCACCTTCGATTCCCTGGATTTTTCAACATACCAACCTGAGGACTCATAGGAAAATGCTGGTTGTGGATGGATCAATCGGCTTCACCGGGGGAATCAATATTCGCGAGGGGCATTGTCTGGCGTTCCTTCCTCGACATCCCATACGTGATTTTCACTTCCGAGTTGATGGGCCGGTTGTATCACAGATTCAAGAGAGTTTCGCAGACGACTGGTCCTTCTGTACTGGAGAGATTCTGGACGGAGATTGCTGGTTTCCACCAATCGCGTCGAAGGGAGATGTCTTGGCGCGAGGCATCTCAGACGGCCCGGACGAAGACTTTGAGAGTTTCCGACACACGTTACTCGGTGCGATAGCGTGTGCGGAGACTTCGATTAGTGTGGTCACTCCCTATTTTCTGCCAGACGCTCCGTTAATCACGGCCTTGAATGTTGCAGCCATGCGCGGGATTGCTGTCGATATAATTCTACCAGGAAAAAGCAATAATCCACTTGTTCAGTGGGCCGCGACATCGTTACTTTGGCAACTGGTGGAGCGGGGATGCCGAGTCTGGATTTCACCTCCGCCGTTTGACCACACCAAACTTTTTGTCGTGGATAATCGCGTTTCGTTTGTGGGGTCCTCGAACTGGGATCCGCGAAGTCTCCGGCTTAATTTTGAGTTCAATTTGGAGTGCTACAGTCAAACACTTGCAGCCCAACTCATGGCGTGTATACAGGAACGAATACGTTGTGCGCATTGTTGTAGTCTTGCTGAATTAGATGGACGGATTCTGGCGGTCAAGCTTCGGGACGGCATCGCACGTCTTGCTTCACCGTATTTATGAACCTAGCCAGAAGTGTAGGCTTGCGTCGCAACTCTGGGGCAAATGAATGCCACTGTGTACTGTTGGTTCTCTGTCACCCGTGGAGTTACTTTGTTGGTCGTCTACCAATCTTTCGAATCCAGGGACTTAAGAGCAGGGGCAAAAAGGCCGTGACAGCAAGAACGATTATTAATGGCGGGTCGACGATTGCCCAAGCTCCCTGCTCGACAACCTCATGCATGCTGGGAATCCTGGAACCAAGAAAAGTGAATACAACGGTAGCTGGCAGAATCCCTAAATGGGTTGTCCACCAGAATGTCACCAACGGGATATTCGTCGCGCCAGCTCCATAGTTTACCAAAGTGAAAGGCGTGTGCGCTAATCTTAGCCATAGTAGAAAGAAGGCACCATCCTGAGAGAATCTCTGGCTGATCATTCTCAAACGCATTTGCCATCGACTGTGGATTAATTGCTTGACGACAAAGCGGCCCAGGAGAAATGATAGGACAGCCGCCGCCGTCAAACCTATTTCAACGAGGATCACCGCCGCGACGAAACCGAATAGCCACCCAAAGACGATCGATTTGCCCGCAGTGCCTGGAATCAACGAAAGGCCGAAGTATAAAAACAGGCCCACCAACCAACTCAGCACAGGTGCGTTAGCGATTTGACTGCGAAGTGAATTTTCGCGATCCACGATCCACTTCAAGTCAGGCAGATACTGAACCCCCATTCCCACTCCGCCGACTAGGGCGATAATCACGATTGCAAATAACAATCGGCGTGAAGGCATAGTCAAACCGGCTTCTTCCTCGAACGATTCCCCGATGACAAATTAGTCCCATCACTCGGTCGAGCCAAAGGGCCACCGATGTCATGGAAACAAGGTAACATTCCTCAGACCCCCTTCTCGCCCAACGAGTATCGAGCAACTATCATAGTGGTTCTGTCCCATTTCCAAAACAGGTCTAACATGAACATCGCCGCTATTGCCCTACATCGCCAAGAGCTACATGATGCGTTCTTTGAAGATAGAGATCAAGAATTGCTAGACTTCCTTAGATTTGAGACGAAAACCATCGAGGAGCAAGAGTTGGACGAACTGCAAACCAAGGCGGGCATTGGCGATCCTGAAGTCTTGGCTGGCCTCAAGCGGGTCGGAATTACCTCTGCTTCGATGACCGCGTTCATGCTCCTACCCTTGGTGCGACTGGCTTGGGCGGATTCCAAAATACAGAACGGTGAATTTGAATCATTACTTATAGCAGCGGCAGACGACGGGATAGCTTATGGCACTCCCGCTTATCGCTTACTGAATCGGTGGTTGGAAGAAAGGCCGACCGAAAAGATACTAGATGCCTGGCGGAATTATGCTCAAGCGTTGGCCCGCGAATTGGACGATGCGAGCTTGGAGGTTTTTCGACAGTCGACGTTAGGTCGTGCCCGTCGTGTTGCGGAAGCGTCCGGTGGAATCTTTGGGTTGGGAGAAAAAATTTCCGATAACGAACGCTATGTTCTGCATGATCTGGCTAACGCTCTTGCGAAACCAAATAATGAATAGACGATGTATGAATAGTGTCAGCGAAGAAATGATTCGCGTACTTGCCCACAGCAAATGGGAAGCGGCTGGATATCCGGCGGGCGACGGGCCTGACTACTGAACTTGTTCCTGAAGAGGTGACGCGTGCGAATGTTCAATGTATCTTGGAAAGTCTTCTCGACAGGTTTGTTGGGGCTAGGAATTGCATTACTTGCCTTTTCCGTTATCGGCTGCAAAGACGCTAGCAATAAGACGGCAGTTAATGCCACGCTATCGCGCACTAATGAGTCGATGCCTCTCGATGGGGGTGAAGGTGCACGGGAAAGCCGCGAAGCATACGACCCAATCGAAGCACGTGTTTCTCAGTGTGCTGGGATTCGGGCAGGGAAACATTCGTGACAGTACAATGGAAAAACTAGCCGACAAGGGTAATGGCAAATACGCCCTTATCGATTCCATGTTAGAAGCTCGCAAGGTTCTTGTGGAACAGGTTGGCGGAACCTTGGTAACAATCGCCAAAGATGTAAAAATCCAAGTCGACTTCAACCCGAGCCACGTTTCCGCTTATCGATTGCTCGGATATGAGAATCGCAAGCTTGAAAACCAAGATTTCCGTGACGATCAAAAGGACGCGGGCGAGATCGGAGCCGGGCATACCATCACCGCATTTTATGAGCTGATTCCTGCTGGAGTTGAATCTTCAAACGAAACTGTTCGACGTTCGGAATTCGTGGAGCAAAAGCACTCGGAGGCTTCGGATTCTGGAACCATGTTGACGGTCAATTTACGATACAAGCAGCCTGATTCTGATATTGGTCAGGAATTACAAATACGAGTGGCTAAAGAGGCGTTGAGCGAACAAGCGTCAACGGACTTTCGTTTTGCCACCAGCGTCCTTGCGTATGGAATGCTGCTACGCGATAGTCAGTACGTTGGCAAGGCAACATGGGAATGGGTAATATCGACCGCCCAAGACAGTACGGGTAAAGACCCGTCCGGTTTGCGAGCAGAATTTATACAACTTGCAATGACGGCAAGTCGCATGCGTAAATAGGTCTGGCTGTCCTCAGCCGGACATAGGTAGGTTCGAACGATCGAAGGTGCAAACCTGTCAGCCTGAGGACAGGCTGACGTACGTGATGGCAGAACTACGAGATCGATTCGTCGTACCATTTGTTAAGCTGCTCGTTGCCAACCCTAGTACAAAAATCGCCGAAAGATTCGCTTTCGGTTCGTTCTTTTTTGAACGCCACAAATAGCGGCTTCAGTGTCGAGACAATACTCTCGAACGGAACGAGGTCTTTGAAAATGAAGGCAAGTCTCGTTCCGAGCCTCGTGCCACCAACATACATCGTATATTTCCCTTTTGCTTTGCCAACCAAGCCGATATCGGCGTTGTAAGGCCGGGCGCATCCGTTAGGGCAGCCGGTCATTCGGAGTGTAAACAACTCCTTGTCCAGACCCATATCCGCAAGAACTTTTTCCAGATCGTCGATCAGACTGGGGAGCACGCGTTCGCTTTCCGTAATCGCCAATCCACAGGTTGGCATTGCAACGCATGCAATCGACCAACGGCGTACGTTAGATATTTCTTCAGTGAGTGGCAATCCTCGCTTCTTAATGAGTCCTTCCAATTTGCTCTTGTTCTTTTCCTCGACGTCGCAGAACAAAATGCTTTGGTGCGCCGTAAGTCGAATTTCAGGATTCAATTCCTGGCAAATGTCTCGCAAAGCTGCCTTCCAAGCACGATCGGCATTGTCATACAAGCGACCGTTTTCGACGTTAAATCCGTAGAACCACTTTCCGTCTCCTTGCGCGTCCCAACCCATGTGGTCGTTATGTTCTCGCACATCATCGTGGGTGCAGTCGGCTAGTTTTGTTCCATAATACTCTTCGACCCTCGCACGGAACCAATCGATCCCTTCGTCGTGGATCAAATACTTGAGACGAGCACGTTTCCGGTCACCACGATTACCAAAGTCGCGTTGAACTTTAACGATTGCTTCGGCAACTGCAATGGCCTGTTCCGTTGTAACAAATGCCATGCGTGTTGCTAGCCGAGGGAACGTTTTCTTGGCGCTCGGAGTGATGCCCAGGCCGCCTCCCACCGCGACGTTGTAGCCGATGATTTGGCCATCGCGGATGACAGCAACGTATCCTAAACAATTGGTGTAAACATCCGTACAGTTATCTTCAGGCAATGCAATCGCCGTCTTGAATTTACGAGGCAAATAGGTTTTTCCGTAGATTGGCTCGTAAACTTCATCGCTACCGCCCTCGAGCGTTTCTTCGCCCGAGTCAGGGTCCTTGAGCCATAGTTCATAGTAGGCTTTGGTGCTCGGAGCCAGGTGCATGGCCAAATCATAAGCGAGTTTTTGAATGACTGGTCGTATGTTGTCCTTGTAGGGAGCAGGGCAAGCCATCACGTTTCGATTGACGTCACCGCATGCGGACAAGGTACTCAATTGGCAGTCGTTGATGCGACGAAT
>JAYVBW010000080.1:0-3150 GCA_043750255.1 Pirellula sp. | reverse complement strand
GAATCACCAAGACTAGCCAAGTAGTCCCTTTCGACCGGTCTAGGCGGGCGTCCTGGCCCACCAGCATTCCCACTGGCAAATTTCCCGTCCG
The DNA here is from genome assembly GCA_043750255.1 of Pirellula sp. GTDB lineage: Bacteria > Planctomycetota > Planctomycetia > Pirellulales > Pirellulaceae > JBKCUI01. The sequence goes on along the minus strand of JAYVBW010000080.1, from coordinate 3,059 downwards.
TTGTTCGTTCCATCCGTTTCCCTACCGATTAAACCGTGTTTGAATGACTTACCCTTTCGAATATAACTGCAAACGAACTTATCTCAAATTCGACAACAGATAGAAAAGGGGGGGCCTCTGACCATCCAAGTGAGTCATTCTCCACATTTGCAACTTGTTTTTCCAGCGAATCGACTTTTGAAACTTGGTCTTTCCTCACCTCGCAGCGAGGATTGCAACCTACAATCGATCGATTGCAGGGCCGCCCAGCTGATTGCAAAATAATCAGGGTTCGACGACAATCTCGCTGTCTTCGAAGCGGATTTTAGATCCGGGGATTAATTGTCCCATTAGTTGCGGCCCGTTTAACTTCTCGACAACGGCCTGCTTGATACTGTCAACATTCGTTTGCCAGATACAGCAGGGGAGTTTTATTTGACAGTTCGGGGTTCAGCATGATTAAAGTGACTTGCGACAATTGTAATACCACCCTCACCGCCAAGGACGACCTCAAGGGCAAAACATTTCCCTGCCGGCGCTGCAACACGCCACTCACGGTTATTGACGATAGCGAGCGGTATCCACTGCCTGCTGTCGTGGACTTCTTCGTCAGGCTAAAGGAATCGCACGGAGAGGCTAAAAAAGACCGAGCCATAAGGAAACTACAGGCAAAAACCGACCGAGAAAACGAGAAGAAAAAAAAATTTCTCGCTGATTTCGAGGAACGTATAGCAGCCAAGCGACTGGAGGATATACCTAAGATGATCGTTGAGCCCGTCATTGAACATGTCGTTAAACCACAATACCGGGGCCTCTCTTCGATCGTCTTAGCTGGAAGGGTTTTATCCACTTTCATCGGGATCAGCATGGCGATCGTGGCGTATGGGATGCTCACTGAAGAGCGCGGCGACTTTAGCAGCATTGAGAACGGCGTCCGAACGGTCATTCTGGTCGCTGGCGCGATACTGATCTTTATTGTTCTTGCCGCTTGTGAGATGCTTTCTGCTTTTCTGAACGCAGTCAGGGACCTGCGAGCTATTCGCGAGTCTCAACGGAAATAAGACAGTCATGGTGTAAATCCCACGCTCCCATGCTTGTCGGATCATGGGGGGACGGTTCGCTGATGCTTGCAGATTTCCGGCCCTCTATACGCCCGTTTAACGCAACCGATGCGTTGATGGACCGAACGCCAAACAACGCCCCGAGAGCTCCACAGCGGGCCAAATCCGAGACGCATCAACGATGTTTTGCCAACCCACACCGAGCCACTCCCAAACACTCGTTGCGCACTTCTTGACTCAACTTGGTGGTACCGAGATCGGCTTTTTAGGATACTTGTAGCGGCCCATCGGATGCAGCGACTACGAACCACATCAAAGTAACCAGATTCGACGATGGACCATCTTTTTGGCAGGTCAACAACGCTTACCAATTGGTTGGGGCGAGTTGAAGTGAGAATCTAGATGCCTTTCACTGAGATTTAAGGCGAAAGATGTCAGACTTAAGTGAATCGCTGATTCGAGCATTCCCAAGCTCAAACAATTCATCGTAAGGAAGTCCATCCGGGTTCATCTTTGCAATCAATGAGGTGGGGAATTTCGCTTCGAGGATTGTTACCATTCCGAAATTGCCTAGCCGGTCTCGTCCCTTAATTTTTACCTTTACTAAAACGCTTATACCCTCTAGATCGTTCGCCCCCTTTAATATCTCCGCTTTCGCGTAGTTCAACAGACCTCTAATTGTCATACCACAGGTCTTGACAACTGGCTCGTCTTTTACTTCGGCGATTTCCGCCGTCCATTCAGCCGTAAGTTCCTCGACATTTGCGTTAAACGACAATTTTTTCAATCCCTGTGGACCCAACGTTAAACCAAGTACCTCACCAAAAACGGGGCGCGTATTCAGTGACCTAATGCTGAGTGACTTTCTCCTTTCGACAAACTTTTGCATGTCGATTTCACTTTGTATCATGTCATTTGAACGCTTTTTTTCGGCCTCAACAAGTGATTTCTTCTCGCGTTCCACCTCAGCTTGACGATCTATTCTGTCTCTTTCGGCTGCTTCCTTAGCAGCAATTGCGCTAGCTCTCTCTTCTTCCTCCTTTGCAATTTTCCTTGCGATTTCTTCTTCTCCCTCCTTGCGCTCCTCAGCCTCCTTTGCGATCCTGGCCTTTTCGTCAATGATTGCGGCTTCAAGTCTGACGGCGCGGTAGTCCCTAAGTTTGTTCAATGCAACGTAGGTGATTGGAATAGCGACGAGGCAAATCAACAGGCCACCCCCCAAAATTAAAGGACCCTTAAAGTCACTAAGGGGGACACTAGTGTCTTCAATTGGAGAGTCAAACAACCCCTTTATTCGCATTGCGGGAAATGGTTCGGACGTTCCTTTCCTAACCAATGTGTCGCCAGTAATCGACTTCTTCCTCGCAAGCGACTGCAACTCAGCTGAAGTAAATGGACCGCTCGGCTTTTCGCCGGATATTACAAACCAATTCATGGATCGCGGCAGTCAGGGGGGGCTTGATACGAAAATCGAAGGGACGCGCGATTAGATTCGAGTTTCGCTGTTGGTGCTAGCCCCAGATTGGATGTCAACTTTCTCCCATGGTGTTAGAGTTTTGGAAGTCGACAATCCGAAATCCTCAATTTTGATGCAACAGCGGCAAGTTATGCAACCAGCAGACGCCCCTCTGCATGCCCGTTTAACGCAATCCAAGCGTTGATGAACCGAGAATCCATTCAACGCCCTGGGACATCACAGCGGGCCGAATGCGGTAAGCGTCAACGATGTTCCTTTAAGCCACACCGAGCCATTTTCAAACACTCATTGTGCACCTCGTGACTCAATCTTGGCCACAATTCGATCAGTTCTGCCAAATCGCTTGGGATATTACCACCGGCGTTACCACCGTTTGAAATAACAAGTGATTTCCCTGGTGATTTTGCAGTGTGTTCTACCCCTTGCGGGGGCATTAATATAAGTAGCAGAAAACCGCGTTCACGTGCAAGAGCCCTCAAGTACTACACGAAATTGTCCCACTCCAATCGCTTCGTACGGCGATACCGATTTATCGAAATTTT
>JAYVBW010000079.1:0-2358 GCA_043750255.1 Pirellula sp. | reverse complement strand
TTTTTCGCGTTGATCGTGAGGGCGAACTATCTGTGAAAGCAACAGTACAGTCACTTGGCCAAGTTCTTGCATCTCAGGCTGCTTCCATTCGTGGCCTACCTGCGACGCCAAAACGTCCTGCGCTCACCCTGCAGATTAATAGTAATTTGCGTCAATCCACCATTCCGTTAGGTGGCGAGTTTATGTTGAACTGGTTCATCGTTAACTCTGGGCCCGTCGCGTTGCGCAGCCCTGTGGTCTCGATGCAGCATAGTCCGAATTTTGAAGTTTTGAAACTGAGCCAAGATGTTAACTACCAAGTCGAGGGTCAATTTGGGCAGTGGAGACTGCAGGACCTGCAACCTGGTACACGCGTGGAACTGTCGGGGCAGTTCCGCGGAATTGTCGCAGGACCACAGTCGAGTATCGTCGTTGCCGTCGAGGCTGATGGCATAGGTGACCGGAAGTATTTTACTCTCGACATTGGCAATACCTCGACAGGTGGAGACGTGATGCCTGGAAACAACCCCGGAGTATTTCCACCTGCCGTAGGCGGACAACCAAACAATGCACTCAACAAGCCCGAAGTTTCTCTTAACACTCAAAACGAAAAACGTTTGAGCGTCTCAATTCAACCAGTCAGCAACTCCATTTTCAAGGGTGACATTGGGACTTACGAAATTCGTATCGAGAACTTAATAAACAAGCCGGATCAAAGCGTGACTTTAAGTTTGCTCACCCCCGAGGGGACGGTATTGAAGTCGATTCGCGCCAAGGACTTGAAATACAAACTTTCCAACAACGATCGACAGATAGACCTTGAACCGATTAAGTACTTCCGTCCTAAAGATAGTTTCTCATGCGTCGTACAATTGCGCCACGATGCAGTTGCGGCTGGCGAGTTGGTAGCTTCTGTGACGAGCATTGGCCAGACGACGCCAGTTGTAAAAAGCCTGTCCATACAAGTGCTAGCACGCTAGCGCGGATTATTCATTAGCCGCAGGGCGCTAGCCCACGGTTGTCATTGCGACCATAACTGCGGGCTAGCGCCCTTCGGCTGATCAATAAATACCCTGTGAATAATCCGGCTAGCGCTTAGTCACTGCTAAGAATTAGGATTTTTTCGTGAGCGGATCGGCGCTATCCTAATGGCACTCACTTTGCGATTTGGTGAACCGGCGGGCGCTAGCCCCGGGCCTGAATTCGTTTGATATGTCGCTTGAAACGGGGTTCGAAGCTAGCGCCGATCCGCTCAACATCCTAAATTTGAGCGGCAAGCGACCGTAGCTGAGGAGTGACTATGAAGTCACGGCCGGTTAAACAAATTTTCAACTCAGGAGCAGCGTATGGAGCAATCGTCAATCACAGAGGCGTGCCAAGTCATCGCGCAACGCTCCAATGGATTTCAACCCCTTGTAGGCCTAATACTCGGTAGTGGATTGGGGCTACTTGCCGAGCGAATCGAAAATGCACATCGCATTCCTTATGGCGAAATCCCAGGCTTCCCAGAATCTCGAGTACCCGGCCATGCCGGAAATTTGGTTATGGGATATCTTTCCAACGTTCCTGTCGTTGCGATGCAAGGTCGAGCGCATCTATATGAAGGCTGGACCGCAGCGAAAGCGACTTTTCCTCTCCGTTGCATGCATGCGCTCGGCATCGAATCAGTGATCATTTCTAACGCGTCCGGTGGAATCAATCCGCGATTTCACAGCGGGCAAATCGTTTTGATCGATAACCACATCGACTGGATGAACCGCAGCGGCATCAACGCGATGGAAGCGGACGGGGGTGCGGCGTCCGAAGGTGTACCGAATCGGGTTGGCAATCCGTACGATGCGGTGCTACTAAGCTTGGCTGAACAACTTGCAATCAAGCAAGGGTTTGCGTTGGCGCGAGGGACTTATTTGGCAACGCTCGGCCCCACCTATGAGACGCGGGCAGAGTACCGCATGTTTGCTACGCTGGGCGCCGACATGGTTGGCATGAGTACGGTGCCAGAAGTCCTCCTAGCAAACCAGCTTGGACTCAAGGTCTTGGCTTTCTCTATTGTGACCAACGTAGCGACACCCGATGTTCAATCGGTCACCGACCACGCCGAGGTGCTCGATTGGTCATTCCAAGCCCAAAGCCAACTCGTTCCACTGATCGAAAGCATCTTGGCAGAATATCGGTAGCAATCAAAGGGGTCAAACCTCTTTGTTGCCCTTTTTCGTCGCCTAGAGGAGCACCACGCTGGCAGGAGACAAAGGTGTCAGGAGTCATTGTTTTGAAAAGCGGGTTGTGATACGATGCTTGTATGCCTAGACCAAAACGAGCCGATGAAGCGAATGGCATTTACCACGCCCTGAACCGTGGCAATGCCCGATCTGCTATTTT
>JAYVBW010000078.1:0-10298 GCA_043750255.1 Pirellula sp. | reverse complement strand
AGGGAGATTTGTTTTTGCGAGGCAAGCTCGTTCGTTTCCAGAGTACTCGTGAAGCCGAGGACGCCGGTATTGGCATTATCCATCAAGAGCTGAATTTGGTAGAGCAACTGAGCGTCTCCGCAAATATCTTCTTGGGTCGGGAAACGAAGCGAGCCCTTGGCATACTCAATCAAGTTGCGATGGATCGACGTGCTGCCGAGTTGCTTGCACAACTCGAATCCAATATATCGCCTAGGGCGCTGGTAAGTTCGCTCCGGGTCGGCGATCAACAGTTGGTGGAGATTGCCAAAGCGATCTCGCTGGAGGCAGAAATATTGATCATGGATGAGCCAACCAGCGCACTGACCGAATCGGAGGTCGCTCGTCTGTATGGCGTGATCGACCGATTGCGGAAACGAGGGGTCACAATCCTCTACATATCGCACAAGATGGATGAGGTCTTCCGGCTCGCTGACCGTATCACTGTTTTGCGAGACGGTCAGTTTGTACAAACCGTAAACCGAGCGGACGCAACGCCACGTTCGATTGCACACCTCATGGTCGGTCGCGATATCGTGCCAGCACGTCGTCGCCAATGCAATCAGGTTTCGAGTGTTGTCTTGGAAACCAAGAGTCTGTCGCTGGCGTGGCCTGGCCATCCACGCGGGTGGCGACTGAAAGATGTTTCTTTCAAGATGCATCAAGGTGAGATTCTCGGCTTTGCTGGGCTCATGGGTGCCGGACGTACGGAGTTGCTGGAGTGCCTTTTCGGAGCTAGCTCGGTCCAGCCTCAAGGGCAGTTGCTTGTGCAAGGCAAAATGGAGCGTTTCACTCATCCGGCACAAGCGATGAAGGCGGGCATTGCTATGGTTACCGAGGATCGCAAAAGGCTCGGTCTGTTCGCCCAGATGACGGTTCGCGAGAACACGACCCTTTGTTCCTTGCACAATTGCTCGACCGCGGGGGTTTTAAGTCGGTTGCGCGAACTGGCTGCAACTGATAGGCAGATCCGTTCATTGGCGATCAAGTCGAGCGGGCCTGAAGCGATGATTACTAGCTTGAGCGGAGGCAATCAACAAAAGTGCATACTCGGCCGGTGCATGTTGACTAAACCGAGCATTCTGTTGTTAGATGACCCGACCCGCGGCGTTGACATCGGAGCGAAAGCCGAACTCTACCAGTTGATGGAGCAGCTTGCAGCAGAAGGGGTCGCAATCATTGTAACATCGTCTGAGTTACCCGAATTGCTAACCGTCAGCGATAGAATTCTGGTGCTATGCGAAGGAGTCATCACGGGCGAGTTTACCCGCGAGGAGGCTACCGAACAACGGATCATGGAAGCGGCTACGCAGCAACCTCATTTTGTATAATTGTGGCCGATCGCACGTAGGTCCGGCTGTCCTCAGCCGGACAGGAAGCTACATTCAGCACGTCATGCGATAATGCTCAGCCGGACCGGACGCGATTGGACGTCGTTTGTTTGTGTCAGCCTGAGGACAGGCTGACCTACGTGCGGTTTGTGTCAGCCTGAGGACAGGCTGACGTACGTGCTAGCTCGAAATTTGCGATTCCCACTTCGGATCGTAGTCTCGGCGCCAAAGGTTTTTCGGGATCCTCACATCAATCCAATTACATGGCGTCGGTATCGCCAACTCATAGTGCTTGCTAGACTTTCCGCTCGTTTGAATTAGTGTTATTCAAATGAACCCAAACCGCCGAGTATTGGAAAGTGACGATTGATGGCAAAGAAGAAAGCATCCAAATCCGCTTCGCCATCGCCTAAGGCAAGAATGCAGGCCGTTTCTCCACCCGACCCTGCTCTACAAAAGACCGCTTCTGACGACACAAAAAAACAGCTCCAAATCCAACTCTGGAATATTGCCAACACCCTGCGCGGGAAGATGGGGGCAGATGAGTTCCGGGACTACATACTGGGCTTCATCTTCTACAAATACCTCTCCGAGCGGATGCACTTTTTCGCGGATGACATCCTGAAGCACGACGGCATCCAATTCGACCAGATCGATGAAACGACGAAGAAGGGCAAGGCGATGCTCGCCGCCATCCAGGAGGAATCCGTCTCGGCTCGTCGAAGCTCGGGAAAACCGAGAGCCAGAAAAACGAACTCATCGCCAAGGTGCTCAGCCACCTTGACAAGATCGACTTCCGCCTGGCCGATACCGAGGCCGACGTGCTGGGCGATGCCTACGAATACCTCATCGGCCAGTTCGCCAGCGGCGCGGGAAAGAAGGCGGGCGAGTTCTACACGCCGCAGGAAGTCAGCACCATTTTGGCCAAGATCGTCACCACCGGGAAAAGGAGCCTCAAGAACGTCTATGACCCCACCTGCGGCTCCGGCTCCCTGCTGCTGCGCGTGGCGAAGGAGGTCGAGGACGTGGGCAGCTTCTATGGACAGGAGATGAACCCTACCACATACAACCTCGCTCGCATGAACATGATCCTGCACGGCGTCCACTACCAGCGATTCGATCTGAAGAACGAGGACACGCTGGAGCATCCCGCTCCCGAGCACGCCGACCTGCGTTTTGAGGCCATCGTCGCCAACCCGCCCTTCTCCGCCAACTGGTCCGCTAGCACCATCCATGAGAATGACGACCGCTTCAGCGCCTATGGGAAACTGGCCCCCAAGACCAAGGCCGACTTCGCGTTCGTCCAGCACATGGTCCACCACCTGGACACCGGAGCCACGATGGCCTGCGTCCTGCCGCACGGCGTGCTGTTCCGGGGCGAGGCGGAGGGGTACCACCCTTTTCCACAAGGCGCTGAAGCTCACCCAGACGTCTCCGACAGAAGTAGCAGGCACACTCCGTGTGCCGTCCGCGATGGCGAAATTCGTAGGCGAAATCAGTGAACGGCACATGGAATGTGCCTACTACTTTGGGTTCTGTCGGAAACGTCCACCCGGACTTCGTCCATTCGATCAAGCCCCTGCTCAGCGGGAAAGGCCGCATCAGCCACGAAGCGATGAAGGAGAAAGTCCACGCCCTCTACGCCGAGTTCGACACCCGCCGGAAACAGTTCGACGCCGCCGAAGCCGACCAACAAGACCTCGCCGAGATCGAAGCCCTCGAAACCAAGATCAAACAGCAGGGAGGCGGGAAATGACGACCAAGCCGAAGACAGCGCCGGAGCTGCGGTTTCCGGGGTTTGAGGGGTCGTGGGAAAACCGCACTCTTCGGGATCACGGAATCTCAGTAGTTGATGGTGACAGGGGGAAGAATTACCCAAACGGTGACGATTTCTCGCCGATGGGCTACTGCCTATTCCCTCGGTGAAGGAACAAACCAAGATCGCCAACTTCCTCACCGCCCTCGACTGCAAGATCGAAAGCGTGGCCCTCCAGATCACCCATGCCCAAGTCTTCAAGAAGGGGCTGCTCCAGCAGATGTTTGTTTGAGTTCGTTTTCCAATTTCAATTACGGTCTTACTCTTGAGGGTATCTACAGATGCAAAGCTTATTCGGTGGGCCAGAGGTCATCTGGCGATATGCCTAGTGCTTTCGCTAGTTTAATAACGGTACGACGCTGCGGGCGGCAATTTCGACCGATGAGGTTAGCAATCGCTGACTGTCCAAGCCCAACTTCTAACGCGAGCTCCGCCTGTGTCATGCCTTGCTCGTCCATCGCGACTTGCAATCGCTGGGCAAATGTGGCTTCTTGCAAATCCATTCGTTTGACGACTTGGGAGAGTTCTGAGTCTAGTTGCGCAGCTTCCTCCTCGCTTTCTTGCAAGTCCATCCCATGCAGCCCCTTGTGTGGGTTTGGGTAAAGGATGTCGGCTATTGTAAACATCGCCATTTCTTTGTCGTCCAGGTCTACATCGTCGGCACAAACGACATCCTTAAGAAAAGAAGCACTTGTTCCTTGAGTTCGGAGCTGCACTCCATAAGTGCATGCATGAAATCGGTTTGATTACGCTTCCCCTCGCTTCAATGAGGCCATGACCTTTCGATCATGAAAATTGCGATACCGATCGCTATGCTCGATCGACTTGGTGTATTGCTTCAATGAGGCCATGACCTTTCGATCATGGAAATAATAGCACACCGTTCAAACCTGCACCGGCGTACTGGCTTCAATGAGGCCATGACCTTTCGATCATGGAAATCGATCACAAAAGAGGGCGTGTTCCAAGTCCACGTTGCTTCAATGAGGCCATGACCTTTCGATCATGGAAATCCGTCAACCGTAACGATTAACTGACAACCGTCCTTGCTTCAATGAGGCCATGACCTTTCGATCATGGAAATGCCGCTTGGAAATGTTTCGACAATAACTGCACGGTCGCTTCAATGAGGCCATGACCTTTCGATCATGGAAATATGTCGAAAATAATCAAAGCATTACGTATCGTTTCGCTTCAATGAGGCCATGACCTTTCGATCATGGAAATGCGGCAACTGACAGAAATAGCAGTAAAAACCACCCCTGCTTCAATGAGGCCATGACCTTTCGATCATGGAAATAAGCGGTTTCGAGTTGCGAGGTGAACGGCGTGACTTGGCTTCAATGAGGCCATGACCTTTCGATCATGGAAATTGGTCGCATGGTGTTCGTATTGCGAGACAGGTTTGGCTTCAATGAGGCCATGACCTTTCGATCATGGAAATCTACTCAGCAATTTGTTTGCCGATATCGATGCCACCGCTTCAATGAGGCCATGACCTTTCGATCATGGAAATTCTCCAGGGATGCCGTCCCAGTGCTTAATATCCGAGCTTCAATGAGGCCATGACCTTTCGATCATGGAAATGTTGGCCGCTACTCCCGTAAGTGGAGCGGGCACGCCGCTTCAATGAGGCCATGACCTTTCGATCATGGAAATTTTGCGCGGACGACGACCTATCATTCATGAAAGGAAAGCTTCAATGAGGCCATGACCTTTCGATCATGGAAATCAAGCCACCGCGAGGGCTATAGGGATTACGTACCCCGCTTCAATGAGGCCATGACCTTTCGATCATGGAAATTCGCTTGACTTCATGCCGGGCTCCCAGTTGAGAAACGGCTTCAATGAGGCCATGACCTTTCGATCATGGAAATTCGAATCACGTCGGCCACCGCTTGCAGCCGCTCGTCGCGCTTCAATGAGGCCATGACCTTTCGATCATGGAAATTTGAGGTTCCTGCGAGAGATATTCAGCACGTTTATTACGCTTCAATGAGGCCATGACCTTTCGATCATGGAAATCTGACAGTTGTTCAACATTTCCGCGAAATCGGTTGGGCTTCAATGAGGCCATGACCTTTCGATCATGGAAATCTTGTGCGCATAGATGAAAGCAAAGTACAAGTATGGGCTTCAATGAGGCCATGACCTTTCGATCATGGAAATTAATACTGGAAACCGAATTATGAAAATATACATTTTGCTTCAATGAGGCCATGACCTTTCGATCATGGAAATGGATCGGAGGGCTATGTATCGCTTGGAGGGGCATCTCCGCTTCAATGAGGCCATGACCTTTCGATCATGGAAATATTCAATCAAACCTCTTAGGGGATTTTGTTCAATGAGCTTCAATGAGGCCATGACCTTTCGATCATGGAAATTAAAACAGTAGTTAATGGAGACACTTACCCAGACTATGCTTCAATGAGGCCATGACCTTTCGATCATGGAAATAAAGCGTTGCTTAATTGGCGTGACGAGCTTCTGCAAAAGCTTCAATGAGGCCATGACCTTTCGATCATGGAAATCGCAGCACATTGTTGCCGAGGAACTGGTTACGGAGTTCGCTTCAATGAGGCCATGACCTTTCGATCATGGAAATAATCCAAGACGCCTTTGGTGAGTTTGTGGTAGGCCATGCTTCAATGAGGCCATGACCTTTCGATCATGGAAATCGGAGCTTCCAGAGCCCGCACCGCGTATTGTTCGGAAGGCTTCAATGAGGCCATGACCTTTCGATCATGGAAATGAATGTACGCACAAAGTGGCGTGAGAAAGCTCTCAAGGCTTCAATGTGTCGAGTCCGGTCAGAGTTTGAGCCAGTTTTTTGGTATGGTTGAGGTGGCTGGTGGCGAGTTGTTTGCGATTTTGGAGGCAGACTATGATGGAATTCCGGTTTGCTTCCGATTGGCTGGAAGCACGATCTAAAATTCGCCTCACCGCAGAGTTATCCGCTCTGCGGTGAGACTTGACCTAGGAGAGTTCACATCTCTCGTTGGCCCACCTAAAGCTTGCTTCCCAATCCGATTCTTCTCAAGACCATTCCTGGCAATTCGGTCCTCGTTTGTGCTTGCACGAACGGTGCGAACGGAACTTTCTGCCCGGTCATTCCCTGGACCGATACTGCAGTCCTGAGTGCCTTCAGGCCGCCAGACGCTGGCAACTCCGCTACGCCAACCAACGATACCGGCGTTCCGAGAACGGAAAGCTTCGACGAAATGAGCAATCGCAACGCCGTCGGCATCGCTCCTTACAACGTAAGGCCGACCAAGCCGACCAAGCCGTTTCAGCTCCTGTGTCCCAACAGAACGACCCTAACGAGGGCTATACGAAAGACTCGGCCCACGAAAAATCTTGCTGCCAACGGCCAGGGTGCTACCGACGATTCACACCTCCGCCACAGTCGCCTCTAAAGAAATTCTGTAGCTCTCGTTGCCGCAAGGCTTTACGGCGTGTCATCCTACGTGAACGAAAGTGGCTCGCCCGTCTCAAAATGACTAGCAAAAATCCTCGCGATGGCCCTCATAAAAAGGCTTGTTAACACTTTTTTCGAGTGACGCATCTAGGGCTTTGGCTGTCCTGCAACGTATCTTGCTACCCCATCAATCGCATCAGGAAGTGGTTCCGCTTCCAAACAGAGCGATTTACGGGTTCCAAAAACGTAAGAGGCCATCGGCGATGCCTAATTCATCTCAGTTGCCAGACCAAAATGACTCCCTTTCAAACAGAGTCATCGGCGACCAGGTTCGACTACTTGCCATTAATCAACTCGACGAACGACTAGAGCGTTATCGGCTGGCTCAGCCCAAGCTCGAGCAGCAGATGCTCAAGTCGTTTCGAGACTATGGACAGTTGTCTCCGGTTGTCGTCTGTCAGCTAGATGGACAGACGGTACTCGTCGATGGCTTCAAGCGTCTTCGCGCCGCTCGGTCCCTCAAAGGCTATGACCAAATCGTTGGTCGATTCCTTGCATCGGATGAGCAAGGAGCCAAAGCCGCCATCTTCAATCTCAATAGAATCACCGGTCGTCCGGTCGAGCTCGAGGAAGCTTGGATCATCTACGCTCTAGTGATCGAAGATGGACTTCAGCAGATCGAAGTCGCTCAAATGCTCGGTCGACATAAAAGCTGGGTCAATCGACGCTTGGCACTGATTGAAAGGCTTTGCAATGAAGCTCGCGAATCCTTGCGGCTGGGTTTGATCACACCGACGCAAGCACGGCATCTGACCCGGTTGCCGCGCGGCAACCAGAACTCGGCCATGCAAAGTGCTACGCATGCGGCACTCACTTCGCGTGAGCTATCAGGCATGGTCGATCTTCTTTTAGCCAGCAGTACCCAAGAACAGACGCAGTTCGTCCTCGATAAGCCTCGTCAAGCCATTCAGCAATCGCAGGATCATCACATCCATCAATGGGATCCGCGGCTCAGTGTCGCTGGCAACAAAATTGCCAAAAGGTTGGGCTTTCTGCTCGACTCGCTATCGAAGATGAACACGTGGTTGCGCTTCGAAGGTCGTGGACAGCTTCAAGCTTGCGATCGAGCCGTGTTGCTATCTGGCTTCACGAAGCTACAGCAGGAAGCAACACTGTTGATCGAGGCCAATGACGACTTCATCAAGGAGATGCAGTTGCAATGAACGACCTTCGCGATCGATCGTTATCTGAAGAGGAGCTTCGCAATGAAGTCGTTCATCGCAGCAATCGTGGTGAATCCAACCGTCGAATATCCATTCAACTGAGCGTTAGCCGTTGGAAAGTGACTGAGATTCTTCGGCGGTACGGTAAGAATCGCGAAGTTCCGAAACCGAATGAACCATTATCGCCGGACGCTCCGTCCCAAGCGGCTTCAAATCAAGACACGATTCCGCAAAGCCTTGGACGTCCCATTGAAAAGCGTGCAAGCAAGCTCGACGTATTCGAGCCGCAAATTCTCCAGCTCATGGATCGCTATCCAAGTATCACGGTGATTCGACTTCAGGAGGAACTGCAAAGTGCAGGTTACACAGGCGGATACTCGATTCTAGCTGAACGTGTGAGACATCTTCGCGCTCGACCGGCCAAGGCATTGACGGTCCGATTCGAGACAGGCCCTGGTGCGCAAGCTCAAATGGACTGGTCGACTTACGAGATCGACTTTACGCAAGAGGGACGCCGCAAGGTGCAGCTGTTCAGCTACATCCTCGGATACTCACGCAGGCAATACATTTACTTTACGCAGCGGCAAGACTTCGAAACGACCGTTCGCCAACATATCGAAGCGTTCAAGCATCTCGGCGGTGTGGCAGCGACTTGTCTCTATGACAACATGAAAGTCGTCGTCACACGTTGGGAAGACGACCAGCCAATCTACAACACGCGATTCTTGTCCTTCGCAACACACTATGGTTATCGGCCATGGGCTTGCCAAGTCCGACGGCCACAAACCAAAGGCAAAGTCGAACGACCGTTTTATTACGTCGAGACGAATCTGCTCAATGGTCGCCAATTCCGTTCGCTGCAACATCTCAACGAGTCCACTCGCTGGTGGTTGGCGGAAGTGGCTGACAAGCGGATTCACGGAACGACCAAGAAAACGCCGTTGGAGCTACATGCCCAAGAGTTGCCACATCTATTGGCATTGCCTTCGCTCCAATTCGATACAGCTCAAGTTGTTTATCGCCACGTGGATACCGATGGGACCATCCAATTCGCCAACAACCGTTACTCGGTTCCTTGGCAGTTGGTGGCCGAACTGCTGCCAGTTCGTATCCTTGAGGATGAACTGGTGGTTTACAACCATTCGCTGTTGGAGATCGCTCGTCACGCTCTGGTAGTTGGGCAAACCGGTCAAAGTCGCACCTTGGCTAGCCACCTACCTCCGCGAGATCATGAAGCCCAAATGGCAGCGATTCGAGAGCGTTACGCCGCTTTGGGCGAAGTTGCAATTCAATTCCTTGATGGAATATTAGCCAAGACTCGATACTCGAAGCATCACGCTCAAAAAGTGCTGACTCTGCTCAATATATATCCTAAGAGCGATGTACTAACAGCCATGCAACGGGCGGTAACTTATCGCGCGTTTGGTTACAGCTCATTGGAACGCATCCTGGCCCAACAAGGTACGCCCAAGCCATCGTGGCAACAGTTAAGCGAAAGCGAGCAAGAAGCGATCGCCAAGCTTACCGATTCGAAACCGATCCCACCTCGCCATAGCCAGGAATATCAGGAGTTGTTCTACGGCGAGAGGGGCACTCCAGCACAAACGAATTCAGAGAGTCCGCAGCATGAACCACAAGAAGACAACCAAGAGCCCCGATCATCGGGCGACGATACTGGCGAGCATGGAGACGCTCAAGATCAAGATGCCAGCGGAGGAACTTGACGTGCTCGTACGGGAGGCGACCGAGAAAGGCATGTCGCCGTGGGAGTTGCTAGATCGATTCCTTTCGATGCCAGCCAACCAGAGTATCGAACGAGCGATTGAGCGTCGCATCAAGAATGCGGGACTCCCAACGACAGCCACGTTAGAGTCATTCGATTGGGAATTTAATGCCAAGACGATCAACAAGGCATCCATGCTGGAACTGGCCAGTGGCGAGTTTATTAAGCGACGGGACAACTTGGCGTGGGTGGGTCAAAGCGGCTTGGGGAAATCGCACTTAATTCAAGGGATTTCGCGAGCCTGCTGTGTGTTGGGTTATCGGTGTCGGTATGAGACTAGCGCGACGTTGCTCGAAGAACTGACGCGAGCGGCAGGAGCCAAGTCGTTACCATCTGCGCTTCGATACTATCGATCGTTCGACTTGCTTGTGATAGACGAATTCGGATTCGATAAGCTAGAGAGGCGAGAGTATCCTGAATCGCCGAGCATGCTTTACAAGGTTGTAGACGGTCGCAACGGCAGGGGCTCGACAGCGTTCTTAACGAACGTGGATTTCGGCGACTGGACGGAGTACCTGGGTGATCCAGCGTTGGTGATGGCGTTGTTGGATCGCGTCTCGGACAACGCGATCGTGTTTCGGTTCGAAGGCAAGTCGTTTCGCAAGAACCGCACGAAGCAGGCTCAATAAAATCGTTCCCTGGGTTGACTACCGCGAACTACGCCATCGATTGGAGATGGAGGAAGTGTTGGCATGGATGCAATGGC
>JAYVBW010000077.1:0-7891 GCA_043750255.1 Pirellula sp. | reverse complement strand
ACGCTAGGTTTTTGCCATCCATGGCTTTGCTAACGTATGGCAGATCGCTCATCCGTTAGACAAACGACCTACACCCAACAGACTTAATCGACACAATGGAACTCAGAAATCACTGGCTGCTAGGGTAGGTTGTTTTAAACCCCCCAGATTGCCAGCTTGGAGTGGATGAATCCCATGCGGGATGAGGCATAGCCGCATTAGCAGCCTTTGCTGCTCCCGAAGTTTGCGATGCTTGCATTAGAGAGGACGTTGAGATAGGGTTTGGCGTTTGAGATTGCGAAGGGGAAAATGGATTGGCGGGCCCCATTGGGTTGCTTTGGCTCTGATTTTGGAAACCGCTGGCGGACGAAGACTCGTCAGATTGGTCCAGGTCCACTTTTTGTGGCATCAATTGGTTCTTGGTCCATCGGTAAAGTATTGACTTGGAGGGCGATACGATCACCATTTCATGATCGGACTTTTCAGGCTTACTTGGAGCTGGTGTCACAATAGATTCGGGAACAGACTTTTCCACGGGATTTGATTCTGACTCTTTGAGCCAAGAAATAAACCTTTCGCCATCATCGGTTGATTCGCCATTTACAGCGACCGTAGCAGGTGGTCTAAGGGCTAATCGAAGCTTGCCGAGGTTGGATGCAGTGTCAAGTACGACGTACTGAGAGTCCCTTACGAGCAGTTGAATCGTGCTCGATTTTTTCTGCTTGGTTGCCTCGGCATCGATGACTGCAACGCCATCAATCATGACTACCTCTAGGTTTTCCATCACCTTCACACTCTTAGCGGCCTTGACTCGTGCGCCTTTTTCAAAGTAGCCATAAACATCGACGTGATCACCCGGCCCGATGTAACCGCCACCTCCTGTCTCGTCTTTTACAGCGATATCAAAAGTTCGGTATCCTTCAGGAACCGTGAAATCGCGTCCTTTTCCAGACAGTTTGGCCTCAATGATCGGTTCACCTAGATAAAAACGTTGCTTGGTAAACTTGTTCTCAATCAACTTCGGATCGGAAATTGCCCCCAATGGAATACGGTCCACCGGCCACTGTTCGAGTCGAAAACTATCCGCCCCTATTTTCGTCGCTGCCGAAATTTCTTTGGCTACAACCAATACCGGAGCCGTCTGAGTTTCCCCACGATTCTTCTGGTCGAGGGCAACTTGACTGACCGCGACAGACGCGACCACCCCGCAACCAAGTGCGATTACGAGTAGTAGGATAGACTTTGCACGCATGACTGGACGCCTCGAAAGTTATGGATTCAGTCAACCCAACGGCTGCTGAAGTTCATTTTGGCGTCCGTGCCGCAATTAAAACATAGTTCATCAATTGCCCTGACGAACCGTTTCGACTCAAGTTTTGTTGTCGTCTACGGGAGATTCTGAAATCTAACTATTAGCAAAACGCAATTAGAGTCGTCGCTATCAAAACAATCGAAACAATCCTCCTAATGGGTCTTTGAGTATTGGCAGTTTGCCACTGACAAAATACCATTTGAGGCAGTGATTTTCTCGCAATGATTCAACCCAATTACGAAATGCTCATGGCTTCCTCCACACAGTTTACCCGTCCGCTTCAGTTGCCTTCTTTCGTCAACGCAATTCGATTTGCAGTGCTTAACAATAAATGCAAGCTGCTGGGTTTTGTCCTGGTAGTTGTCTGTCCTTTTTTTGTGCCTGCTCACGGCGACGACACGTCCAAGCGGCCAAAGGGAGAAGTTCCGCAACTGGCTGAAAAATCAGGGGATGCAAATACAGCGATCGGTTCGTTCAAAAAGCCTGCAGGTTTTACTTGTAAACTTTTTGCTGCGGAGCCAATGGTTGGAAACCCAGTGGCTTTTACGATTGATAATCGAGGACGAGTCGTCGTGTGTGAGACCTATCGTCAAAATAAGGGGGTTACCGACAACCGAGGGCATGACGAGAAATGGCTATCCGCTGACTTGGCAGCCGAAACCGTTGCTGACCGAATTCGATACCATCGCGAACAGTTAGGGGACAAAGCTTCAGAGTACGAAACATTCGACGATTTGCTTCGCATACTAATCGACACCGACGGGGACTTCCAAGCTGACACAGCAACGGTCTTTGCCTCTGGTTTTAATGGTATTGAAGAGGGAACGGGCGCAGGTGCACTGGTCCGTGGCGATCGAATCTACTACACGAATATCCCAAAGCTTTGGGCATTAGTTGACAAAAATGACGATGGCGTGGCCGACGAACGAATCGTTCTCTCGGATGGTTACGGTGTCCGCGTAGCCTTCCGAGGCCACGACATGCACGGTCTCATTCTAGGGCCAGATGGACGTTTATACTTCTCCATCGGAGATCGCGGTTACCACGTTGAAACACCAACTGGCCTCCTCGCCAATCCCGAAAGCGGTGCCGTATTTCGATGTGAGCTAGATGGCTCCAAGCTTGAAGTTGTCGCCAGCGGGCTTCGCAATCCGCAAGAACTTGCGTTTGACGACTTTGGAAACTTGTTTACAGGTGATAATAACTCTGACTCCGGTGACAAGGCGCGATGGGTTTATATCGTTCGAGGCGGCGACACGGGTTGGCGAATGATGTACCAGTACATTTCGGACCGAGGCCCTTTCAATCGAGAAAAAATTTGGCACCCATTTAGCGGTGATTCACCCGCCTACACAGTACCTCCTATTGCAAACTTAGCAGACGGTCCGTCTGGGCTTGCGTGCTATCCAGGGACGGGGTTTCTGCCATCGGTTGGAAATCCAAATCAGTTTGCTAACGCTTTTTTTCTATGCGATTTTCGCGGCCAGGCGTCCAATAGTGGCATTCGAATGATCAAAGTGAATCCCAAGGGAGCATTCTTTGAACTGAAGAGCAACGACGAGTTTGTATGGAATATTCTAGCGACCGACGTGGAGTTCGGGCCTGACGGCGGAATGTATGTGAGCGATTGGGTCAACGGATGGAACGGTGAAAATAAAGGCAGGATCTACCGTTTTGCGGACGAAAAAGCTCAGGCGAGCGATCTTGTAAAGAGCACGCGTGGTTTGCTTCGTGATGGAATGAAGTCGCGAGGTGAAATCGAGTTGGGCGACTTGCTCGGCCATCCAGATCGACGTGTTCGACTGGAGGCTCAGTGGGAGCTTGCAAACCGCGGAAACCACGACATTTTTATTTCAGCTACCCAGCAAGCCGATACGTCGATATTGAAACGACTTCACTGTAATTGGGGTTTAGGTCAGTTGCTTCGTTCAATGCCGAGTGACCAACTCGTTGTCGACGCATTAATGAAGTCACTGTCGCATTCCGATCCATTGGTCGTGTCACGTGCAATTGAAGTGATAGCGGATGGTGGCTACAAACAGGCCGTACCCATATTTATCGAATTGCTCAAGCACGAATCCGCGATTGTGAAGTCAGCGAGTTGCTTGGCCATCGGACTCTTGGGCTCGGATGATGCCTTCGCGGGAATTGTGACCGTGTTGGCAGAAAACGATAACCGAGACCCTATACTAAGGCACGCCGGAATTATGGGACTTGCAGGCGTGGATGACTACTCAAAACTAAGTTCGCTCAAGAAACATGCGAGTGAGGCCGTGCGGCTTGCAACGGTTGTGGCGCTTCGAAAACAAGCCAACCCGATCGTTTTCCAATTCCTTTCCGATAGCTCCTCCAACGTTCAAAAAGAGGCAGTTCGTGCCGTTCACGATGTGCCACAGTTGCATAGCCAACTACCAGCGTTAGCCGAACTAGCGGTCGTAGCGGATACCGAGGATGCTGTTGTCAGCCGTGTTCTCAACGCGAGCTTTCGACTGGGACGTGATCAAGATGCGGTAAGGCTCGCAAACTTTGCGGCCAAGTCTCCATGCAAAGATGCTTTGCGAATCGAAGCATTGGATATGCTCTCCAACTGGGCACAGCCTGGTGATCGCGACCGTGTTATGAATCGACATCAACCCCTGAGCAATCGAGACCCAGAAATTGCCGTAAAAGTTTTAAAAGAACGAATCGAAGAACTCTCGGCTACCCCGCAAGCAGTCCGGGACAAGTTCTTGGAGGTCGGTGCCAAAGCCGGTCTAATGGAAATAGCAAAAATCATTTTGGTGACGGTTCAAGACAAGAACGTGAACGGGGTTCGACGTGGAGCAGCCATCAAAGCATTGACCAGCCTTGCGCCGGATTCGATTCAACCGCTGATTAAGGAGTTTCTTCAGGATCCGAATGTGGATGTTAGAATGGCAAGTATGGCGTTCCAGGTCAGTAAAGCACCGGAGGACGCAACTAAGAGTCTGCAAAATGCAATTGGCTCGACAGTATTTCTCGAACGTCAGTTTGCATGGGATCAACTAGGTAGCATGTCAACCGAAGCTGCAAAGGGATTGGTTTCCGATGGAGTAAATGCCTACCTCAGCGGTACCCTAGAGCGCGATTGCTGGGTCAATGTTGTTGAAGCCGCAAAGGGAAAACTTGACAAGGAATTGAATCAGAAATTAGCGGATAGGATGGCAGCCCTCGAGAAGCTTAAGGAATCCGATCCGAAAAAATATTTTGAAGATTGCATTGACGGTGGGGATGTAAATCAAGGTCGCTCTCTGTTCTTCACACGTACCAGTCTCTCCTGCGTCCGATGTCACAAAGTCGGCAATACGGGAGGTGAAGTCGGTCCGAACTTAAGTGCACTCGGTTCACTAAAGACGCGAGAATACCTCTTGGAATCGATCGTCACACCCAACTCAGCCATTGCACAAGGATTTGAGACGGTGGTGATTTTGGACGACGATGGAAAGACTGTTTCTGGCATTCTAAAATCAGAAGACGACAAGAGTTTGACCCTGATGGACCCACAAGGAGCCTTAATTAGACTTGACAAAGACTCTATCGACGAACGCAAGAAGGGCCTATCCTCGATGCCCGTAGATTTGCTCAAGTATCTCAATAAACGGGAGTTGAGAGACTTGGTCGCTTACTTAGCGACTTTGGACGGAAGCCCCGCTGCGGTAGCTGGTCCCAACGAACCTCGCGGCGGGCATAAACTCGAGTAAAGAGTAGACATTACGCAGGGTTGATCTCACTTATTCCCTCGTCGCGGTTTTTCGGCTTTTTCAGATTTCTCGGGTTTATCATCTTTATCACTCTTTCCTCCACGATCAGGTTGCAACCTAGCACCGTTACCAGCGGGCGGTTGCCCACCCAGGCCCAGATTTCCGCCAGCAGGCTGCGGATTCTGATTGCGTGGTCCAAGGGGTTGTTGAAGCGATGGCCCTATAGGTTGAACCTTTTCTGGATTAGGAGCGGGATTGATCGTTTGTTGAGGTAACGGACGAGGGGGAAGTACTCGCGAGCCAAGCGAGGGAGTTGGATTGGATTGTCCATTTTTGAAGGTCGACTCTCCACCGTTTGACCTTTGCATTCGTCGCAATGCATTAATCTCATCTGGCCCTAAGGGATTTTGATCCATACGTTTGTCCAGACGATCCAGATGGGGATTTCCCAACTTCGATTTGTCCAGGCGAGACGAATCGTTGGGTCTGAACACATCATTAATATCTTTTGCTCGGTTTGCTCCTGGAATGTTATCTAGACTATTACCTGGACTATTATTATTATTTTTGTTGGGATTTGTTGGTAAAGGGTTTTTTAGGTCGCTACGTCGTTCCTCGGATACCCGTCCGGCGCGTTCGCCAATCAATGCCTTTTCGATCTTCGCCGGGGTCGCAATATGAAGCTGATCGTTCGCTTGTGCTCGCAATGTGAGTTGCTTGATCGGTTGATTCGACTGAAGTTGCAAATCTGTTCCGGCTCTAATCCGGGCAGCGTTTTCACCCGGTTGAACGCGCTCCAGTTTGGAACGTTCTTGCGAAATTTCACGCACAGGTTGAATGGCCGCTTTTACTTGCTGCGTCAACTTGTCTCCCACCGACTTAAAATTGAAGGGAGTATCGAAGTTCTCGTCAGAATGACTTGCAAGCGCAGATAAGGGAGCTGCCCGAAGAGCGAGACTGGCTTGCTGTCCTTGCAGGTTTCTCATTGCGCGTAGTTGACCAGCAACCGTGGGTTGCGATTGAAATGTACTGTCTGTAACGATCTGATGTTCAATTCGCGAGATCTGCCTAATCCAATTGGAATTTCGTTGCTGGTATGCATAGTAAGAGTAGAGGGGATCAAAGCCCCTAGCACGTTGATAGTAATTAACCCACGGGTATAAGTTCTGTTTCCCCTGATATGCCTGATAATTTCCATAGTAGTAATGATGAAAGCCAGGCGCAACGAAAAGGTTTGCCAATAACAACGGACCAACTTCGACTGTGTAGTTTGGTGTAAACGGTTGCTGTGTGTATCCATTTGCGAAAACCACTGGACAAAAAACGGTCCCTCTTTGAACAATTCCATAATCCCAATAGCCTGTTCTATAAATGCATCCGCTAGGCGTCCATACATAACGACTGGGAACCCAAATCCATTCATCGAAACCTTGTGTCCAGTGACCCGCTTGCCATAGGTATTGTCCCTGGTTGTATTGCCAGGAGCCTGATAGCCAGAAAAAGTCGTCACCTGGAGCGGGTGAGCTTGGCCCCTGATCGATGGATTTTGGCGGCATTGGTAAATATAAAAGCTCCTCAGTCTCTACTGCCATCCAGAAGCCGCTAATCCATTGCCAACCGTCTCCCACAGAAGTCCAATAACCTGGTATCCACTGCTGGCCAGGCGGCACATTTCTCCAGATCCCCGTGACCCATATATAATCTTGCAACTCAACATCCCAACCCCAATAACCTGTAATCCATTGAATCCGTTCGCCTTCGGGTTGAAACGCGGGTGGCTGCTCGTTGATAGATTCGGGCGGTTCTTTACCGACGACGTCGCCTGGAGTTGGATTTTCGGAAAACTGTTCTGCGTAGGCTTCATGCAGCGGCCCCCGCATCATGACGGTAGATCCGTCACTTTCAAGTAAGTCATCAGCGAAAACCAATTCTGCCGACGGTGGCACTTGAGCGAGAGCCGAATTACAGCTCACTACAAGAACTCCTAGCAAACACATATGAATGTAGGAGCAAAGTAACCTAAAATTGAATCGATGGAAACTTGATGTTTGACTGGTCATGCTATCGTCTTGGCTTCGTAAGAAAAGAAATTCATTTAGCTCGAACGCTATTCCTCAATCAGTCTAGGCAATGGTAAGTATCTACTTAAACTCTCGGCCTACAATCTGCCATTGCCCTCTGAACGAAAGTAGTTTGAAGATGGTCGCAAATACTGCGCCCGTTTTTCAAACAGTGCCTCAGTTTCACAGAACTTTCGATCATTGGGCAATTTATTCGAGGCGTGGTATGAAGTTTTGCTCTGATGTAACAAGGCTCTCAGTTCATTTTCAGTCCGATTTTAATTCACGTTGATCGCTCATCGCGCACTCAGCGATAATGAGTTATCGTGGATGATATTTGGCACGGGTATTGCAATTCATCTTGCGAGCATAGTGCTGAAGCGATTGTTTCTTGGGAATCTCGTTTCAAGACAATTAAATCCCAAATCCTAACTTCGAAAGCCAGGTGTACGAACATGTTGAATCAAATAGCAATCATCGCAGCTGCTGACTACTCCATTATCTACATGCTTGGAGGAGGCGGAATTTTTGGCGCAATCGTTATCTACTTCCTTGCCCGGATGTTCGGGAAATAATTGCGTTGGTTCGTTTAATCAATCCTGCACCCGAAGTCGAATGCGAGCTGCGGTCGGCCAATAACCAATCACGCCTTGGATTTGTTCATAAATCCGGGAGCCCAAGCTATAAGTGGTGAGCGTATCCCCCCTTCGTAAAGCGTGGCCTTGGTGCTGCGGAACGGGCCTGCACTGCCCGCTCCCGGCTCAGGACCGTTGTCGGAGCAAACCAGGATGAGGGTGTTGTTGCGCAGAGCAGGAGTTGCA
>JAYVBW010000076.1:0-1517 GCA_043750255.1 Pirellula sp. | reverse complement strand
AGTTCAACGGTTCCTTCCCGACTCTTCGAAAGCGCATTGATAAGTAGCGATTCTGGATTTACAACGCGAGTCCATGGATATTCTTGGCCAGCGATCGTCGTCGAGGTATGCTCGATGGGTACTTGTTGCTGAATGCGCGCCAGCAATCTCGCCTCATTTGCCAACTGCGTTGAAGTTCGACTCGCCACGAATCTACCTAGTCTCTTCCATTTCCTGAATATAAGCTCGCAACCTTGCTAGCTCATCCTCCGTTCCTTTGAGCTTCAACATGTTGGTAACTCGCTTTTGTAGTTCGTGCGAATTCACCGGCTTGGACAAAAAGTCGTCCGTGCCGGCTGCCACAGCCCTTTCGATATCCCCCAACTCACTCAACGCAGTCACCATCAAAATCATAATTCGAGAATGAATTGGATCGGCCTTGAGCTTGCGGCATACCTCAAAACCATTCAGCTTGGGCATCATGACATCCAAGAGAATCAAGTCGGGGCGAAACGTCTCGACCTTGTTCAGCGTATCTTGGCCATCAACAGCCATTTCCGTTTCGCATTCAATCTTCGCAAGCAACGCTTCGAGCAATTCACGATTTTGAGAATTGTCGTCGGCGATAAGTATTCGTGGTGTGGTCATCGACTATATCTACGCAAGAGTTAAACGGCAACTGCCAAGCCTGCCGCAGGGACAGGAAAATGATTGGTCATTTGCTTGACCGCCACACGTATCCGCTCCAACGCGGCTTCATTATCGTGCGATTTCAGCGCCGAAGCAATCCAAACACCAATCGTCTTGAACTCGTCGACTCCCATTCCTCGAGTGGTCAGTGCGGGCGAGCCAATTCGTATCCCACTTGGGTCCATCGGCTTGCGTGTATCGAATGGAATCATGTTCATGTTGACCGTGATGCCGCAATGATCCAGCGCCTTCTCCGCGATCTTACCACCGATGCCAAAACTGGTTACGTCCACCAGTACAAGATGATTATCGGTGCCGCCACTGATCAATCTTAAACCTTGGGACATGAGAGATTCCGCCAGAACACGCGAATTATCGATCACTTGCCTGCCGTAAACTTTGAAATTAGGCAGCAACGCTTCAGCAAAGCACACTGCCTTTCCGGCGACAACGTGCATCAAAGGACCGCCCTGAATACCTGGAAACACAGCACTATTGATCGGTTTGGCAAATTCACTCTTGCATAGAATCAATCCGCTTCTCGGCCCACGAAGAGTTTTATGTGTCGTCGAAGTAACGTAATCGGCGTACGGAACAGGCGAATTGTGAACGCCCGCAGCGACCAATCCGGCATAGTGAGCCATATCGACCAGAAGCTTGGCACCGACATCCTTGGCAATTTCCGCAAACCGATCATGGAATATTTCCCTTGGATAGGCGCTCGCGCCAGCAACGATCATCTTAGGCTTTTGCTCGCGAGCAAGTTTTGCAACTTGATCGAAGTCGATGCGATGGTGGACTGGGTCAACTCCGTATGAATGGAACTTGTAAAGCTTCCCGCTTATGTT
>JAYVBW010000075.1:0-7390 GCA_043750255.1 Pirellula sp. | reverse complement strand
TATGTCCCGACCAAGATCAACTTGGCAACAATTTCTTAAATGAAGTTTTTCCCTCAATCCGCAGCGAGTGGTGTTGACAAAGAGGTGCCTGGTTGGTTTTCCAATCCATGTTGCCTACAGGTTGCCTGATAGTCCACGATTCGTAAAGCGATCTGCTATGCTATTGATCAGTAGGAAATCTCGAATTGTTTTCAAACTTGCGGTCCATTGAGATGTTCTGACAACCAAAGACCTCCAACGATGAATAAAGTGATCCATGCATGTGGTGATGGCTGCGGCGGAAGCAATTCCGTTTGCTAAAACAGGCGGACTAGCGGATGTATGTGGTACCCTACCGCTCAAGTTGGCGGAGCAAGGGCATCAATGCAGTCTTTTTATTCCGGCATACAAACAAGCGTTGGCTTGTGGTTTACCCATGGTCGATACGCATATCACGTTTGTCGTTGATATGGCAGGCAGACCCATGGCGGCAAGAATTCTCAAAACCACGATTGGCAAAGGTGCAGTTGATGTCTATCTGGTTGACCAACCACTGTACTTTGATCGCGACCAACTCTACGGAGATGATCGTGGCGATTTCCGTGACAACTGCGAACGATTCTGTTTCTTTTCTCGGTGCGTAGTAGAAGCGATTGAACGCCTGCGTCTACCTGTGGACATCATTCACAGCCACGATTGGCAAGCTGGCCTAATTCCTGCTTATCACAAAACCAACTTCCGCGAATTTCAGTGGTATCGCAACGCGGCCTCGGTAATGACCATTCATAATCTGGCTTACCAAGGTCGGTATTGGCAACATGATATGGGTTTGACCGCTTTGGAATGGCAGTACTTCAATTGGCAGCAAATGGAGTTTTTTGGCGATCTCAACCTACTCAAGACAGGAATCGCCTTCGCAGACTTTGTAACCACGGTGAGTCCTTCCTACGCCATGGAAATCCAAACGCCCGCACATGGGTGCGGATTGGACGGATCCCTACGAGTTCGAGGCAACCGCATCGCAGGCATCGTAAACGGTGTCGACTACGACGTCTGGGACCCCTGCAACGATATCCATTTAGTACAAAAGTACAGCATTGACGATTGGCAGATAGGAAAGAGGCAATGCAAACGCGATTTGCAACGTCATGTCGGACTTCCTGAACTCGACGATGTTCCCTTAATCGGTCTTATTGGACGGCTCGCCAAACAAAAAGGCTGGGATCTGGTCAAACCGCTACTTGATCAGATGGTCGATGCATTCGATGTCCAGTGGGTTATTCTCGGTAATGGCGAGCAACGATTTGCTGACGCACTGTCCGATTTGGCTCGTCGTCGTCCAGATCGCGTGGCTGTTCGGCTTGAATTTTCGGATCCGTTGGCACACAAAATCGAAGCATCCAGCGACATGTTTCTTATGCCGAGCCTCTACGAACCTTGCGGATTGAATCAACTTTACAGCTTGCGGTATGGGACCGTGCCTATCGTTCACGCAACGGGCGGCTTGATCGACACGGTCTGTAACTTAAATGAAGCCAGCTTGTCTGCTGGCACGGCTACCGGTTTCTCTTTTCAAAACTACGACTTAGATTCGCTCCAGGAATGCGTACAGCGTGCGGTGGATACGTATTCCCGTGAGTCCCAAGTTTGGAATACACTAGTGCGAAGGGGAATGGCGCAGGATTGGTCGTGGACCAACAGTGCGACCGCCTACGAATCCGTCTATCGCCGAGCTCGCGAGTTGGCAGCAATTGAGGGTAGACTTTAAAGGGCCACCATTGCAATGAACGAAACTCGCTACGACTGGTTGTCGGACCGATGGGTTATCTTCGCGCCCAACCGCGAAGATCGTCCCGACCAATATCGACAGTCGCGATCAAACTCTCCGAACACGATAATGGAATGCCCGTTTTGCTCCGGGCACGAGCATGAAACGCCACAACCAACTCTCGTCCTGCCGGAAAATGATTTCGACGAGACTTCGACCAATCGAAGTGCGGATGCTGCAAAACGGGTTCGTCGTTCATGGCAGGTTCGCGTTGTTCCCAACAAGTTCCCGGCCATCCCCAGCCATGAGCCGTTTTCGGACGAGAATGTGCCAGCTCATTTTCAAGCCGATCCGGCTCTCTACGTGTCCGAAAGCGCGCTCGGCGGCTCGTCCGTAAAACAACTACAGACCGCGCATGCCGATCACCTGTTCCAAAGAAATATCCCTAGGGGTGCACACGAAGTCATCATCGAATCGTCGGTTCATGTCGATAGCATCACAGCCTTGCCAGAAGATCACATCGCGCTCATTTTTGAAGCCTACCGCCGTCGCCTAAATCATTGGCGAGCACAGCGAGACTTAAAGTACGCAGTTATCTTCAAAAACTACGGCGCGGATGCGGGAGCGTCGTTGTACCATTCTCATAGCCAATTGATCAGCCTGGACTTTGTGCCACGCGATATCGAAAAGGTCAATCAGCGTTTGGTTTTGCACCATGAGCAGTACGGTTGCTGCTATATTTGCCAGTTGATGAATGAAGAGGAAGAACGGCAGGAGCGTATCTTTTATAGCTCTGAACACTTTGTTGCACTTTGCCCGTTCGCGTCAAGGTTTCCATACAGTTTTTCCATCATCCCGAGGGCTCATAAGTGTAGGTATGAGGAAATCAGTCAGGCAGAACTTCAAGATCTTGCTTGGGTTACCAAGAAAACACTTGCGGCGCTCGAATCCGCTCACCCCTCGGCTGCATATAACTTCGTACTGCAGACCAGTCCATTCGGCGATGGTAACGAGCAATCGTATCACTGGCGGCTTCGTGTCATTCCCCGGCTTAGCAAAATAGCTGGCTTTGAATGGGGCTCCGATTGCTTTATCAACACCGTTACGCCAGAGCAAGCCGCCAAAACCCTGCGTTCGCGTTTGGCCTAGCTCTCATTGTGGACGATCGCTCCGCGATCGATGTACTTGTAATCAATGCCACCGACCGCAGAGCGGTCGGCTACATTTACTTTGGCAACTCGTTTTTTTCCAATACGCCATCCGCGTTCTTGTCCAGTCTGTCAAAAATCGGTTGAATCTGCTTGGGTACTTCACTTCGAAGCACCTTTCCATCTGCGTCAGTGTCGAGCATGGCAAATATCTGTTCGGGTGTCGGACGCTCGGTTTTGGCTTTCTTGAGCTGAGGAGCTCGACCGGTACTAGAATCGATAGGTACTGAAATGTGAAAATAGCCAATCATCATTTCTTCGTAAGTCTGGTCTCCCCACTGAACCCAGGCGTTCGGATCAGGATTGTTGAGATTGCTTGTGGAGTTGTCGAAGGCAGCCTCACAGAAAATGCGAGTTCCGCTAGGCATCTTTTTCTTTTCGCTCAATCGATATTCGGTTTGCCAGTTGAAATCGTAGTGGGGGACATCGAGCAAGACCTCGCGATTCCCATCTGGATAAACAGCAGTGTATCGAAACGCCTTTCCGCGAACGTGCATGTGCGGGCTCATCGAAAGCAAATCACAGTTAGGTAATTCTTCTGGCTGCATCGCCGTAACCTTGTAGTTGCCATCGCCAGGGGGAATGCGAAAATTAGGTTGGACTGAACTCGTCGTCTGAACTTCGTGTGTGATGGCCTTGGCATCGGCAAACATGAAACCGACTTTGCTTAAATCCGATTGAGCCGTTCCGTTCGGCGTGTAGTGAATTTGGAAAACCAGCTCGCTGTTGGCTGGGATCAGTTTGGCCATTCCCTCAGCCATAGCCTCTACACGTGTGCCTGGCACATAGCCCACAAGAAATCCGCGTTCGGCACCCAAGCCACCACGCTGATTGCTCCCTTTTTCGCGAAGAAAGACAAGAATATGGTGCACGACGGAGGGGTTACCTGGAACGATTTCCATTCCATTGACCCAAGTGTCTTGCGTCAAATGTGGATCCGCTACGAAATACTGATATTTGACTTCCCCTCGTTCGGGCACGTCATACGGCTTATTACTCATGGGAACGACCAAATCAGGCTGACGTGGTAATTGCCAGCCCTCTACGAACTTGAGGGGTGCTGGCTCCTTGCTTGCGTCGCCCCGAGTCGCTCCCGCCCGGGCCCAATTCTTTATGGCGGCGATTTCTTCTGCGGGCATCCGACGGTCGTTCTTAAACGAGCCAACCGATTCACTAGCGTGCCAAGGTGGCATGCGTCCCTCGTCGACGACTTCTACAATCATGTCAGCCCACGCGGACGCGTCGTCGTAATTGTCTAAGTCCATAGGGCCAATTTCGCCTGGTCGATGGCAACTAACGCAACGCGACTGCAGAATCCGGCTGACTTGTTCTGCGTAGGTAACAACCGTATCCGATTTAGCAAGGTCGCGAGGCCCGCGACCGATTAGACATCCGGACGCAGCCGTTGTTGTCGTTGCCACATCTTCGTTCTTTAGAATCGCTTCGAGAGCAACAACCAACTCCTTTTTGGAGACAGCGTCCTTGGAGTAGCCGATCCCATATTGGTCATCGATCCGGCCTCGATAGCGTATCATGCTGGTGCCATCGATAACACAAACTTCGGGTGTTCGCGTAACGCCCAATCGATTTGCAAGCTCTTGTGCTGGATCCTTTAGGAATGCAAATTCAAATCCAAACTTGCGAGCATGAGCGGCCATCTCGGCCAAGCTGTCTTGAACATTGGCATCGACGGCGATAAAAGCGATTCCACGATCACGATATTGTCGTTCTAACTCAACCAGTTTGGAGGAATACAGTTTAGCAAGGGGACATTGTGTACCGACAAAAGCGAACACAATGGCTTTCTTGGATTGGAACTCGTTCAGCTTCCATTCTTTGCCTTGATAGTCTGTCAAAGAAAAACCATCCAACTTGGAACCGATCGCGGGCGAATTGCTGAATTCCGATGCGACGGTGTCGGCGGCTGTCAGAGAAGTACTGGAAATCAGCATCGCCCCAATGGCGAAAGCTGAAACGAGCGACGCTAGGAATTTGTGATGATGGTGAGTCATGAGATGGTCTGACTTAAAATGGACTGGTAGATTCGCCATCAGAGGATTTCCGAAGGCCCACCCAATTATGCCATGACTGAAGAGTTTTGATTATCGCAAAATCATCATGTTTCTGGGAAATCTGGCAGTGGGTCAGCGGCTCCGCCCGTTGACCTAAACCCTCTCCCGCTTCCACGTTTTTCGCGTTTACATTCGAAAGAACCCGTTGATCTCCGGTTTGCCTCAATTTGGTACAATGGCTCGACTGGCAATTTCCTAATCAACACACGATCACGAGACGACCCTCATGCGTTTTTCCCTTTCCTTCCTTTCTATAGCGATCCTCCTAGCAACGACTGCTAGCGCGGAAAACTGGCCACAATGGCGAGGTGCAAAAAGTGATGGAATTTCTACAGAAAAAAACATTCCAACCCAATGGACCAAATCGGAGAACATCGCATGGCGCACGCCGATGCCAGGCCAAGCGGGTGCAACACCCTGCGTTTGGGACAATAGGATCTACGCTACGAGCTCTGATGGCAGTGATCTCGTCCTTTTGTGCTTAAATACAACGGACGGTACGATCCTTTGGAAACAGAAGGTGGGCACCGGCAACCAAGATGCTAGGGCTGGCGAAGGAAACTCAGCCTCACCATCACCATCGACGGATGGAAAGCATGTTTGGGTTTTTTTTGGGACCGGAGTGCTCGGATGCTATACCAAGGATGGAAAGGAGGTTTGGAAGTTCGATGTCGGTGATCGATTCGGCAAACTGGATATTCAATTTGGAATGACATCGACTCCAGTCTTGGATGGCGATTCACTTTACTTGCAGCTTATCCACGGACGCATGAATCGAGAAGACCAGTCGAGAACCGGCAAAGTTATCAAGCTCGATAAACTAACAGGAAAGACAGTATGGGAAGTGGACCGCGTGACCGACGCTCAGTTTGAATGCAAGCACTCCTACGCATCACCATTCATTTACGATGGCAAAAAGGTAAAGTTCCTTGTAGCCCACGGTGCCGATTGCACGACTGGGCATGATTTAGCAACAGGCAAAGAAATCTGGCGTTTCGGAATGCTAAACGGCCCTACGCAACTGAATTCGAAGCCCAACGATCCCACGTTTCGTTTTGTTGCGTCGCCGTGTGTTGCACCGGACTCGGACAGGATCATTATCCCAACCGCCAAGGAAGGGCCCGTGATCGCCATCAAGGCTTCCGAGTTGAAAGGGGACAGTTCTGAAAAATCAGCGGCAGTAGCTTGGAACTTACCAAAAACTCCAGACGTCTCCATTCCTCTTGTTGTAGACGGACTCGTGTATCTGTTAAACAAAGATGGATTTCTGCGGTGCGTAGAATTAGCCACGGGCAAAGAAGTCTACGTGAAACGCACCTACACGGGACAGCACCGCACAAGCCCCATGTACGCAGATGGTCACCTCTACTTCGGCTCCAACGATGGTCATTTCACCGTTGTAAAGGCGGGCAAGGACTTTGAAATTGTTAGTACTATCGATATGGAAGAAGCGATTACCGCCTCGGCCATCGTCTCGAACGGAACGTTGTATATTCGTTCTTACGAAGCACTCTATGCGATTAAGAATTAGTGCCATTCTGCAGCAGCGGAGCTGCGACACGTAGGTTAGCGTAGAGCTGCGTATGCGGCGGCACCGGGCTACCGCCCAATGCCACTCACTTTGCGATTTCGTGATTTCGTGAACCGGTGGGCGCTAGCCCCGGGCCTGAATTCGCTGGCGAAATCGCTTAAAACGCAGCCCGAAGCTAACGAAAAAGGTTTAAAGTGAGTGCCATTGGACTACTGCCCACCGTTCCGATGTGCTGTGTAGCCGCATTCGCGGCTCTGGCCAAACAGGGCGAATAACAACCGCCGGTTTTCACCGGCGGCTATTCGATACCGCCGCATTCACGGCTTTGAATCGTCTAACAGAATTTCAATACTCCGATGGTTTTGTGCCCGCAGAAAACAAAGACAAATCATTTCGTCTTGAGATCGAAATCGTTTGTATTAATGCCCTTTTTGATATCAACGCGAAGCTCGGTCACTTCGTTGTATTTCGCGGGCAAGACCTCTTCCATTATTTCCTGTTCTGGACTGTCAGGCGTGTCGTAAAGCTTTTTCTTGCCGACAACCTTGGGAATTCGAACCTCCACTTTGCATTCACCTATTGCGGCTTCGGACGTGTATTTGCCTGCTTTGATCTCGGTGCCGGCTGTCGGACCTTTACCACTTACAGGAATAAACGATATGGATCCCTTTTCCGTCGGCTTGCCGTCGACACTTATCGTTCCCGAAATTTTTGCCACGTTGGATTCCGGACCGCAACCGACGAAGCACGTAATCATCGCGATGCAACTCAAGAAGCCAAAAATTGTGTTACGACTCAAAAGAATTTCTCCCAAATATTGTAGTGGTGAATT
>JAYVBW010000074.1:0-1510 GCA_043750255.1 Pirellula sp. | reverse complement strand
AAACGTCTCGCACGGCTTTCCTGGCGGACTTTGGCAAACTGGTCTGACGAGTTCACTTGAACAGAGATTCCGGCCGAAACCAACTGCGATTCGAACCGTGCTCGGTAGGTCGCTTTCATTTTGGCGATCGCGTCCGCTTGTTCAATGAGACCAGGCAACTGTCGTAAGCGGTCCCCGCCAGCGCTTTCGATATCCAGTTCCAGTCGGGCTATATCCTTGCGAAGCCGATCTTGAATTTTTTCCAATCGCAAGACGTCTGCGTTGAAATTTAGGATCTGCTGTTGCCACTGACTGCACTCGGGCTCCAATAACTGCACTGTCCTGTTGGCAAAAAAAGGACGGATGGCAGTCAGACGTAATTTGGCAAATTGAAGCTCCTCTAGTCGTATTTGGTAACGCTGGCCCGCGTCGATGATCGGGCGCAGCAACTCCTCTTGCTGTCGGACTCGTAGCAACATCCGATGTGCCTCGCTCAGTTCAGCAAAGTGCGTAAGCAATCTACCGACGCGTTCGTTCCATGGCTTACGTTCGAGCATATGCTGGCGGATAAATTCGTCGAGACGTTGGACGTCTTTGACGGCAACCGTTTGGTTGAAGATATCCATGGCTTTGGCGCGGAAGCCAGTCTTGCGTTGCAGCCACTGAAAATATTCTTTGTAACTGCTGGTGGTTTTGAAGCCTCGATCTTTGAGTGTGCGGGCGATGGAACTACCTGTTCCGAGTTCGCCAAGATCGCGAACGATTCCGCGTTCCGATTCGCAATACGCATAAACTTTTTCTACCGTGTTTTCATTGTTTAAATACAGGACTTGGCAAACAGTAAAGACTGTGTTCGCGGCCGCATTCGTGAAACTTGCTAGCAGGGCGGTATAGTGTCCATTGCCATTGCGCAAGTATTGAATTTGGGGACGGCCGCCTTCGCCAACGGTTCGGTCGTAGGCACCGCGAATGTAGGTCTTTTCATCGCGCTCGTTTCTAGTTGCTCCTGCGGCCACATTGTAGTTTCGAGTTTGAGGTCGAACGAGCAGCGTCAAAAGAGCGTCGACCAACGTCGATTTTCCTGAGCCATTTTCGCCAACGAGCAGTGTGGTTTGACCTCGCGGTTGTACCGAGTAAACGGAACCATCGAACGTTCCCCAATTGTAGACCTCCAGTTTGGCCAACCGATATCCTGGTAGCGGAGGCCGGTCTGAGTTTGCAGGTGTGATTGTCATGCTTCTTCCGCTTGACCATCGTCAATTTTCTTGCCGACAGCGGCGACCATCGATAGTCGCAATCGTTCCAAATCGGAGAGAGGCAATCGAGCCTTGATGATTCGGCGAATTTCCCAGGAGAGAGGATCTTTTTCGAATTGGCGAACGAATTTTAGTTCTTCCATTTTTCGCAATGCGGCAGTTAACGATCGGTTGAGGCGAACTGAATCGGTTTGGTCAGGAAAGAACGCTTCCCAGAGCGCGAGCAAATCGTTTTGGGTAATGACACAGCGTTCGTTTTGGACATCCTCTTCTTC
>JAYVBW010000073.1:0-17782 GCA_043750255.1 Pirellula sp. | reverse complement strand
TTGAGGATCGAGCCCTCGGGTCCAGGCGAGTGTGTGTTGTTCATTCCCGATAATGTCCTCAAGGAATTCAAGCGAAAGACTTCAAGATCAAGATGGGCTTGAGCGAGCTTCTGTCGGACAAGTGGATCTTTGGTAATGGGTTGTCCATTGCGCTCGATCGTTGCCGCCCTCGCGATCAACGCGTCACAGTCGCGTTTGAACATCATGTACAAGGCGGTTCCCAAGTTGGCACGTTCGTTTCCAAGCGCAGTCAGTGCCACGCCCCAGCCCTCGTTGACTTTACCTAAAACATTCGATGCGGGGACACGTACATCGGTAAAAAACATTTCATTGAATTCCGCGTCTCCCGTCATCATCTTCAATGGCCTAACGCCCACGCCTGGGCTGGTCATGTCGACCAACAAACAGGTAAGGCCTTTATGCTTAGGCGCAGCGGGATCCGTACGGACGACCAGCAAACACCAATTGGCGACATGGCCAAAACTGGTCCAAATTTTTTGGCCATTGACGACGTAGTGATCGCCGTCAAGAACCGCTTTCGTATTCAAAGCAGCCAAGTCGCTCCCGGCATTCGGCTCCGAAAAACCTTGACACCATATATGTTCGCCCATTAACAACGGCTTCAAAAACTGCTGTTTCTGAGATTCCGTCCCAACCGCGATGATCGTTGGCCCCACTAATCCTTCACCGATGACCCCCAACTGTTGCGGTGCCCCGGCTAAAGCAAGCTCTTCTTGAAAAATCGATTGCTGGATAATGGTTACGCCGCGTCCGCCATGTTCCTGCGGCCACGAAACGCCGGCCCAGCCGCCGTCGAACAACTTTCGTTGCCACGATCGCAGATACTCAAGGTGGGCTCGTTTGGATTCTTCATCTTTTAACGGAACCGTCCAAGGAGGTGGGACATTGGCTCGAAGCCAACCGCGTACAGTGTCACGAAAATGCAGTTCTTCCGCAGTCAATGTCAGATCCATACATGCGTTCCTTTATACGGTTGTTGGCTTATCACGCACCGAGTCCCATAGCAACTCGGCAACATCCAATACTTTGGTCGGACGAGTCGACGGGTCGGAAGACCGGACAGCATTCACGCCATCCTCGAGCATCGTCATACAGAATGGGCAGCCAACCGCGACCACGTCGGCACCTGTTTCCAATACTTGTCGAGCACGTTCTTGATTGACGCGCTGGTTCGCTGGCTCGTCGACAAAACTCATTCCACCACCTCCGCCGCAACAAAAACTCTTTTCGCGACTCTTTTCCATTTCGACGCTCGCCGGACGAACCGATAATTGGACGAGCTGACGCGGCGCATCGAAGATTTTATTCTGTCGGCCGAGGTAACATGGATCGTGAAACGTCACCTTGGCGTCCGATTGAGCGTTGGGGGACAGTTTGCCTTCGCTAACCAAACGTTCGAGAAATTGGCTATGGTGCAAAACCTCAAAATTGCCGCCCAACTCGGGGTACTCATTACGAATGGTATTAAAGCAATGCGGGCAAGCGGTTACCACTGTTTTGACTTGATATCGCTGAAGCGTCGCGATATTTTCACGAGCTAGGTTTTGAAACAAAAATTCGTTTCCTATTCTTCGAGCTGGGTCACCTGTGCAGCGTTCTTCGCGACCGAGAACCGCGTACTTGACTCCCGCTTTCTCGAGTAACTGCGCCATGGCCCGAGTAACTCGCTGATTGCGTTCGACTAGCGCACCGCCACAACCGACCCACAACAAAACGTCGCACTCCTGAATATCGGCTCGCTGAGGAACCTGGAGGCCTTTCATCCAATCAAGTCGCGTGAATTGCGTACCCGCGTAGGGATGTCCTCGAGCTTCCAGAGATCCGATGGCTTTTTCCATCGTGTCAGGCAAGACCGCCTCCTCCATCGCCAAGTGCCGGCGCATGTCGACAATCTTTGGCATCTGAGCGATCGAGACCGGACAGGATTCGACGCAGGCTCCGCAAGTCGTGCAGGCCCACAACGCTTCTGGCGAAAGGGCGGGCGTTGC
Source organism: Pirellula sp. (assembly GCA_043750255.1). Taxonomy (GTDB): domain Bacteria; phylum Planctomycetota; class Planctomycetia; order Pirellulales; family Pirellulaceae; genus JBKCUI01. Next base: position 15,773 of record JAYVBW010000073.1, on the reverse strand, counting down.
ATCGATAATCGGCTTCGAAAAATCGACTTGAGTGCGCGATAAATGTCGAAGGTCCAAAATCAAGTCGCGAGGCGAGAGGAGCTTACCGACCGCATTCGCTGGACAGACGGCCGTACAGCGTCCACATTCGGTGCAAGCATCTAGATCCAGGAGATCCTTCCATGTGAAGCTCGAAAGTGCATTCACGCCGAGGCTCTCGTCATTATCGAAATCGATCGCGTGCAAAGAGCTTCCGATCGGTGTCAACGGGGCTGTGTAAATATTGAGAACTGCGGTCAGAGGATGCAATAGCTTGGTATACGGCACCCATGCCAAAAAGCCAAAAACTAAGCCCATATGAAACCACCAAGTCACTGCGTGAGCCCACTGCATTGCAGGAATCGACATCCAGGATAGCGACGCCATAGCAATCACATATCCGAACGGCGACCACATTCCCCAAGGATCATTGGTCGCAGCAATCCGCCAACCCTCCAACAAAAACCCACTGAAGAGTATTATCAGCAGCAGAATCAAGATCAGCGAAGCTTCCCAGCTATGAACCAACTGCACCGACGGGCTCATCCAGCGGCGAGCGGCAGCGAGAGATAACCCAAGAATCGTCAGAGCCCCAAAAATATCGACCGTCAGCGACTGAAACCACAAATAGAACTGGCCTTGCATGATCGGTAGACCAAAGTCGTGATGAATGAAGACAACCGTCGTTGCGACAGTCAAAATGATCATGCCCCAGAAAATCAAGGCATGAAAGAAGCCCGCAAAGCGCTTTTGCCATGTCGCTTGTTGAATGACTGCATGACGAAATAAAAATTGAAGCCGTGCCCAAGGTTGATCGAAACGTTGCTCGGGACGACCTCGACTCCACGTGCGAAAACGCCGATAGATTCCGTAGCCAGCCACTAGCATCGTTGGAATCAACAACACATACATGACCCAAACGTGAGTCACATTCCAATAGACCTCTCGAGTAGGGAGTTCGCCATTCATGCAAGCAACTCGATGAGCTTCTCTCTCAACGGACCGACAACCTGCCGGTAGTCTGCGACAAGCCCGAATTGACAATGCTGAAAGATCGGAGCATCTGGATCAAGGTTGATAGCAGCGATCGTCTTGGCATCTGCAATCCCCATGATGTGTTGACTGGCTCCAGAAATCGCAATTGCTAGATAAAGTTGTGGCGAGACTTTCTTACCGGTTTGGCCGACTTGCCATTCCGCAGGTACCCAACCGGCATCGCATGCGGCGCGGGAAGCCGCCATTTGCCCACCCATGATTTCTGCCAATGCTTTCAATTGAGTGAATGGCTCGGGACCACCCAGTCCACGACCACCCGAGACGATAACTCGAGCGTCTTCGAGTCGTGCCGTTTCCTGCATTTCCGTTTGACGATCGACCACTTTGATCTGCGTGTTCTGCTCTAGAGCAAGAGGCAATCGCGTGATGTCGGTAGTCTGGTCCAGCGGCTGCGCGAGCTCTTGTGCGCGCGCGCGAATCCAAATGATTGCTGGCGAGCGGCGCAGTTTGATTGTGGCTTGGGCTTTGCCTCCGTATACCGAGCGTGTTACCAGGACCGTCTCGCTCTGTCCCGACAGACTCAACGCATCCCCTGCAGCCGATCCGCCCAAACGATGTGCCAACCGCGGAACGAGTTCCTGACAATAGGTATCGTTGCCGAATAAAACCGCTTTTGGATTCAATGGCTTACACACGTCGGTCAGGGCCATGAGTGTGGTTTCACCGTGATAGCTTTCCAGCCGTGGATGATCTGCGACAAGAATGCGATCAGCGAACTTCGTCGCTTCGGTGATCAGCGCATCGGAAGTTGGACCAACGATCAACCCAACATGCTTGCATGCAAGATCACGCGATAGTCGCTGGCCTGCGCCCAGGACTCCCATGGCTGCCCGATCGATTCCGGTCCAGCCGAAAATACAACTCACTACAACGGATGTCAAACTCGACCCCTCTAATGTTATGGGTAATAACCCGATCGCGATTACTTTGTTCTAAACTTGAGCCGCTGGCGCTAGCCGCATTAGCAAGATCGTTACGCTTTTTTTCGCGGCTAGCGCCCGCGGCTCAGTATTTTTGGTGTCATGCCGATTGAACTACGGTTACGATTCTCTTGGCAAATTTACTAATCCGTTCGTCGAGTGTATCACCCGTGACCCATTCGCAATGCGTTTGTTTGCTGGGAATTGCTAATTCAACAACTTCGGTGCATGCCAAGTCATCAGCAATCGATTGGGCATCCACGCCAAGTTCGGCCAGACTCCACGAGGTAAGCGGTTGGCGGAAAGCCTGCATCACATCGCGGGTTTTAGCGATTCGCGGAACGTTGTGTTCATTGTTTGTCACAGTGATGACCAAAGGAGCGGAAGCCTCAACGGCCTCCCAGCCTTGATCGGTTTGTCGCCGAATTCGAATTAAGACGGTGTTGTCTGCATCCGTCTTCAGTTCGTCGACCAAACTGATGCAGGGCTGGCCAAGCTCCTCCGCTAAAAGGGCACCCGTTTGCCCATCTCCCCAGTCCCCAGATTCTCTTCCAGTTAAAACGAGATCGAAGTCACCTAGTTTTCGAATGGCTGCCGCCAATACTCGGGCGACACACCAAGGATTAGGTCGCTGAGCAAGGTCATTTCTGATAAGGACCGCGCTATCGACTCGAAGCGCAAGAGCTTTCCTTAGGATCTCTTCGGCGGATGGCGTTCCAAATGTTATCACCGTGATCTTACCGCCATGCTGCTCGCGAAACTGCAAGGCCGTCTCCAACGCATTGGCACAAAAGATATTCATGACAAGCCCGGCAGTGGTGCGATCGGCGTCTAGTCCGGCCGCATTGATGCGAAAATCTCGCGACGGCAGCTCGGGGTCAAGAATTTGTTTCAAGCAGACAAGTATATTCATCGAATGTGTTAACCCTTCGCTGGAGAGATCAAAAGTCCTCCAAAATATAGCTTGGTTACTTGCTCAAGCGTCTGGTAGGCACCGAGAATTCCACCACGCTTCAGTAGAAATGTAGCTGGCTAGCAAGTGTCCGTCAACAAGCCGTAGAGAGATGGGCTTCCAGCCTGTTTTTCTCAACTTGACAGTGTTGAAGCGGATGCCAGCACGGCCCCTAGAATACCGAACGATCATGCGGTAAACTAGAACTAAGGTTATAGCACGACGCACAAGACAAGTGAAACGATGCCGTGACTATCATGCGCGTCGTACGACTAAATACTCAGTCGGCTAAATGGCGTCCGCAGTTCAGTAAAAGCAAGCATCCTTTGGACACAACATGAGCAGCGAATCATCCGTAGACTCCCCATCCATGGATGTCGAGGTTGCGATCCGAACTCGCCGATCGGTTCGAGGCTTTACCAGCCGGAGAGTCACAGCGAAGACGATGCAGCATGTTTTTGGGCTTGCTCAGCTATCGCCATCCAACTGCAACATTCAGCCATGGCGAATATTTGTTGCGTCTGGGGCGGCTCGTGACCGGCTGCGACAGGCCATGATTGAACAGGTCGTGCGCGGTACACCTCCAAACCCGGACTTCGAGTATCCCGACAGATTTGACGAGCCTTTTCGGAAACATCAAATTGCATGTGCGGTTACTTTATTCACTGAGATGGGAATTGGTCGGGATGACAAGCCTGGTCGAAATCGCGCGTTGCTTCGGAATTTTGAGCTGTTCGATGCCCCGCATGTTGCGTTTCTGGGAATGAGTAAGCAGTTTAAAGAACCTGTTGCGCTCGATCTGGGCATTTATCTACAAACGCTCATGTTGGCTATGACAGCTAGTGGTGTCGCATGTTGCCCGCAGGGGAGCATGAGAAACTATCCCGATATTGTTAGACGCGAATTCGGCATTTCCCATGAGATAGGCATCCTCGTCGGGCTTTCGTTCGGCTATGAAGATCCTTCGGTTGCTGCCAATCGGACACGGATCGCTCGTTCGCAGCTTGGCGAAAATGTAGTTTTCAAAGAGGATTGATTGACGGAAGTGTTATTATGTCCAACTTGCACGGAAAGACAATCTTCATTACCGGTGCCAGTCGTGGCATTGGAAAGGCGATTGGATTGCGGGCAGCCCGCGATGGAGCCAATATCGTGGTAGCTGCCAAAACGGCCGAGCCGCATCCGAAGCTCGACGGCACGGTGTTCACTGCAGTTCAAGAGATGCAGGCTGCTGGCGGCCAAGGCTTGGCGTGCATCACCGACATTCGCATCGAAGAACAGGTTCAAGCCGCGGTGGACAAAGCCGTAGAGACGTTTGGCGGGATCGACATCCTGATCAACAACGCGAGTGCCATCGATTTGTCCAGTACCATGGATGTGCCCATGAAGCGTTACGACTTGATGCACCACATCAACACCCGCGGCACTTTCTTGGTTTCCAAGTTATGTCTTCCTCATTTACTCAGGGCAGACAATCCGCACATTCTCAACATTGCGCCTCCTTTGGATATGTCACCCATTTGGTTCTCGCGTCATGTAGCTTACACTATGGCCAAATTCGGGATGAGCATGTGCGTGTTGGGAATGGCAGAAGAGTTTCGACAGCAAGGGGTCGCCGTCAATGCGCTTTGGCCCCGCACCACCATCGCTACAGCCGCAATCAAAAATTTGCTTGGTGGCGAACAAGCCATGCGATGCAGTCGTAAGCCCGAGATCATGGCCGATGCGGCCCATGCCATTCTCATTCGCAACAGTCGCGAGTGCACGGGCAACTTCTTCGTCGATGATGACGTCTTGCGCTCGATCGGGATCACTTGCTTGGATGACTACTCCGTGGTGCCAGGCGCTCCGTTACAACCCGATTTTTTTGTAACGTCAAAAACGCCAAAGTAAAAAGTAGTAGGCAAGAAGAATTTAATGTCGATCAATGACTTCGCTAGCCCGAATTATTCATTAGCCGCAGGCTCAGTAGAACCCGAACGCCAAATCGAAAAGATCGAATCATGAACCAGCCAACCGAATTCTATGCACCTTCAGCTCGAGCCAAGGACATTCGTCTTCGGTTGTTAGCGTTCATGGACGAACACATATATCCGAACGAACGGATTTACCGCGACCAGGGTTTGACCGGTGACCGTTGGCAACCGCGACCGATCGTCGAAGACTTAAAAACGAAAGCCAAGGTGGCGGAGCTATGGAACTTGTTCTTGCCAGAAAGCGAACAGGGAGCGGGCTTGACCAATTTGGAATATGCCCCGTTGTGCGAGATCATGGGCCGATGTACGTGGTCCGCTGAGGTTTTTAATTGTTCCGCTCCGGATACAGGAAACATGGAGGTGCTAGTCCGATATGGCACACCGGATCAGCAATCGCGTTGGTTAAAGCCACTATTGGCCGGTGAGATTCGTTCGTGTTTTGCGATGACCGAGCCCGACGTGGCTTCGTCCGACGCGACAAACATCCAGTCCCGAATGGATCGCGATGGCGAAACCTATGTTCTCAATGGACACAAATGGTGGACATCGGGTGTGGGGGACCCACGTTGCAGTCTGTGCATCTTCATGGGCAAGTCCGATCCCACCGCCGCAGCTCATCAACAGCAATCGATGATCCTCGTCCCCCTCAATACACCCGGCATTACGATCAAGAGGATGCTAAGCGTTTATGGTTACGACGATGCTCCACACGGCCACGCCGAAGTTTTGTTTGAAAACGTCCGAGTGCCCATCGACAGTATGTTGCTGGGAGAAGGACGAGGTTTTGAAATTGCCCAAGGTCGACTCGGCCCAGGTCGGATGCATCATTGTATGCGATTGATCGGTCTGGCCGAGCGAGCTTTGGAAGCGATGTGTCGGCGAGTTCAATCGCGAGTCGCCTTTGGCAAGCGGCTTTCGGAGCAAGGGACCATTCGTGCCGAGATTGCCGACTCGCGAATCGAAATTGATCAAGCGAGACTGCTAACGATGCATGCTGCACATTTGATGGACACCCTTGGCAACAAAGCGGCCCGACGCGAGATTGCGATGATCAAGGTCGTCGCCCCCAACATGGCCCTTCGAGTCATCGATAGGGCTGTTCAGGTTCATGGAGCGGGCGGCGTTTGCGAAGATCATTTCCTAGCCGGGGCCTGGGCCAATGCTCGGACGCTTCGCCTGGCCGATGGTCCCGATGAAGTCCACCGCGAGACCATTGCTAAACTCGAATTGCGACGACACCAATAGCACTTGCTACAAGCCCGCTGCGCAAGCAAGGGAAATGCTATAGTAATCACTATGCTCATTCAAAATAAATTAGTTATTGTTACTGGCGGCGGCAGCGGTATTGGCCGTGCGCTCTGTCACCGCTTCGCGCAGGAGGGAGCGAGGGGTGTGGTCGTTGCCTATAGGAATGGCAGCCTGACATGAGCATGATGACACTCATTCGGCATGGCCAGGCATCGTTTTTTGCGTCTGATTATGATCAGCTCTCAAATTTGGGCGAAGAACAATCACGTTTGCTTGGTCGATACTGGGGCAGTCACGGTTATCGTATCGATGAAGTCTATACCGGACCACGTTTGCGACAGCAACAAACGGCTGAATTGATCGGTGAGTCCATTCGACAAGCCGGTGGTGATTGGCCTAATCCGGTCGTGTTAGCAGGACTCGACGAGTATGATCTGAAGGGTTTTATGCAGCATTTGGCTCCCGCTTTGGCCGCTCGAGACTCGCATTTTGCAAGTCTCGTCGAGGCAAACCGGCAAAGTTCGACGCAACGAGAGCGCCTTCGCAGTTTTCAAAGGATGTTCGAACAACTGTTATGGGTCTGGCAATCGGAAACCCTTCCAATGGCCAATGTCGAGAGTTGGACTGAGTTTCGACAACGAGTCCAAAGTACCATGCGGCAGATCCAAGAAATCGCACCGCAAAGTCGCCGAGTCGCCCTCGTGACCTCGGGGGGCTTCATTGGCACCGCCGTACAGTCGACTCTCACCTCCCCAGATCGGAGTGCTCTGGAATTGAACTGGCGGGTCCGTAATAGTTCACTGACCGAGTTTGTGTTTACCCGCGATCGATTGACGCTCGACAGCTTCAATGCCGTCCCTCATCTGCCCGAACCCTTGCTTTGGACATACCGTTAAGGCTTAGCGTTTGCAATGTAGGTCCGGCTGTCCTCAGCCGGACATTTCGCGATAGTTGATCCAGAGATGTCAGCCTGAGGACAGGCTGACCTACGTGTTTGGCTACAAAATAACATCAAAAATTGACGAACAATGCCTACTGATTTCAATGCGACCACGCCCGTTCGAGCAGGCGAAGAATTGCCGCTCGAGCGACTCGAATCGTACTTAAAGGAACATTTACCAGTTGCGATGGGAGCGTTGTCGGTCGAGCAATTCTCCCACGGTCACTCGAATCTCACCTACCTCGTTCGTCTTGGGAATCTCGAACTCGTATTGCGCAGGCCTCCTTTTGGCAATCAAGTAAAATCGGCACACGACATGGGACGCGAGTATCGAGTTCTTTCCAAGTTGCACTCCATATACTCGCCTGCTCCACGTCCGTTTCTGTTTTGTGACGACACGAGCGTCCTGGGCGAACCTTTCTATGTGATGGAACGCCGTCATGGCCTCATTTTACGAAGGCACCTTCCGTCTGGGATTATTATCGGCTGCGATACCGCAAAGGGTTTATCCGAAGCGTTAGTCAACAACCTCGTTTTACTCCATTCGCTCGATTATCGAACAGCGGGCCTGGATGAACTTGGCAAGCCCGAGGGATACACACAGCGGCAGGTAACGGGATGGTCTAAACGCTATGCTCAGGCCAAGACGGATCCAATACCGGGAATGGATCAAATTGCATTGTGGCTAATCGAGAATGTACCGGAAGCATCCCATGCGTCCGTGATCCATAACGACTACAAGTACGATAACCTAGTGCTTGATCCGGATGACTTAACGCGTATCGTCGCAGTGCTGGATTGGGAGATGGCGACCATCGGCGACCCGCTGATGGATTTTGGTACCATGCTGGGCTACTGGGTTGAAGCCAACGATCCAGAAGAACTGCAGGCGACTGCTGTTGGCCCGACCGCATTGCCTGGCAATCTTACGCGGCGTGAATTGATCCAGCGGTATCAGTTGAAAAGCGGCCGAGAGGTAACCAATGTTGTGTTCTATTATTGCTTCGGCATTTTTAAGATCGCCGTGATTCTTCAACAAATTTACGCACGTTTCGTTCGAGGTCATACGCACGACCCTCGCTTTGCAAAACTCAATCAAATCGTCTCCATCATGAGTCAACAGGCCAACGCGACAATCCAAAAAGGAGAATTGCAATAGGTAGAGTTTTCGAGCTAGTTTCCATCCACGCAAAAATCTATTAGATTCCCTTGCAATCCACTCGTTCCCAAGCGGGAGCTCAACGCTATCAGTTTTCTGGTTGCGACACGAGAACGATCTGTTTGCCAATGTTTTGACCATGGAGCATTCCTAAAAAAGCTTTGGGAGCATTCTCTAATCCATTAACGATACTTTCGCGATGCTTCAGCTTGCCCGTCCCAAACCATTCGGCCAGTTGCGTGAAGCCTTCTCTGAAACGTGGCGCGTAGTCCAAAACGAGGAAACCCTGGACCTTGGCTCGTTTCTCGATCAGTTTCCAGAGCAGCCGCGGACCGAGCTCGGGTTCCGTTAGATTGTACTGGGAGATTTGACCACATACGCAAATGCGAGCGTGAACGTTAAGATGATTAAAAGCCGCATCGGTGAGTTCGCCGCCGACGTTATCGAAATAGACATCGATGCCTTGCGGGCAGAGTTCTTTCAGCTTTGCAAAGTAGTTTGTTTCGCTGCGATAGTTAAACGCGGCATCGAAGCCCAGTTCGTCGGTAAGAATTCGTACCTTTTCGTCGGTGCCAGCTACTCCTATCACACGACAGCCTTGAAATTTTGCGATCTGGCCAGCGATAGAACCTACGGCCCCTGCTGCGCCGGAGATGAGCACTGTTTCTCCTGGCGTGGGTTGGCCAATATCCAAGAGACCAAAATACGCGGTCAATCCAGGCATTCCGAGAACACCGAGATAGGTTGAGAGAGGTGCAATTTCACGGTTAACGCGATGAAGATCAGAACCGTCACTCATGGCAAAATCTTGCCACCCGAACATCCCTTGGACATATGCACCTTTTGGAAACTTAGCGAGATTCGAGTGCACGACTTGCCCCACGGCACCGCCGGTCATCACCGCGCCCAGTTTTACGGGATCCGCATACGAAGCGCGGTCGTTCATGCGGCCTCGCATGTATGGATCAACCGAGAGAAACAGCGTTCGGATCAAGACTTGGCCAGGTCCGGGAACGGGGATCGGTGATTCGATAAGCGTAAAATCCGACTCCTTGGGCCAACCAATCGGTCGAGTGGCAAGGGTGATTTGGCGATTTGTTTTATCCATTATTTAGTTGGTCCAGAAGGAGAAAAACCGGCGGCGTTCGTTTGAAAAGCAAAAATGATTTTACCCCCCATGATTTTGTCTCAACCTAGTTTCCGGCGCAGACGCAGCCCCGTACGATAAGATAACCAATCGTTCGACGAAAAAAAGTTCTGCGGAAAAATGCTATGCATTCGGCTGCTTTATCTTTTTGCCACACCCTATAAACGAAGAATCGAAAACTATGCTTTCCTTTTTATCGCCCATGTTGAACGTATCGTCTCGCTTAGCTCGAATCGCGATGGCTAGGACGTTGTTTGCTTTGCTTTTGTTCGCTGGGTTGTTGACGTCACCGATCGCAGTAGCCGATGAACCGACGCTGAGCGATATCCTATACGGCTCGGTTGGCGAGATTGCATTGCGACTTGATTTTTACGAGCCCACACAGCGTAGGCAGGAACGACCGTTGATCATTTGGGTCCACGGTGGTGCGTGGCGGTCGGGATCTAAATCGGGCGTTCCAATCGTCAAACTCCGCGAGCAAGGTTTTGCTATTGCGAGCGTCGACTATCGACTTTCGCCTGTTGCAAAGTTTCCTGCGCAGACTCACGATATCAAATCAGCGATCCGATTCTTGCGAGCCAACGCAGACCGTTTTGGTGTCGATGCAAACCTCTTCGTTCTCGCAGGCTCCTCGGCCGGAGGACATCTTGCCGTGTTGGCCGCTGTGTCAGACGGTGTGCCTGAGCTCAGCGGCAATCTTGGGGTTGTTGAAAATATCTCTTCGAGCGTGCAGGCAGTTGTATCGTTTTATGGTGCTGGCAATCTGCAAACCATCCTTTCGCAATCCACGCCATTTGGTCTCGATGTGCGAATCCCAGCGCTCCAGTTGTTTCTCGGTGGGCAGCCTGAACAACAGCCGACCCTTGCGCGTCTGGCAAGTCCGGTCGAGCACATCGATTCGCGTGATCCGCCGTTATGGTTGTTTCATGGCGATCAAGATCCGCAGATGCCGATCAATCAATCGCATGAACTTGTGGGCGCATACAAGAAAGTAGGCGTGCCAGTGCATTTTGAAGTTGTTTACGGAGGGAAGCATGGCGGAGCCGGATTCTTTACCGACGAGCAATTGCGTCGCCTCGGCAACGAGTTATTTGGCTCATTGCAGCATTGAACCGTTGGGCTAATGACCATCCGTTAGCACACGGTCCGTTAACCTGTTTGCTCTCAGGATGGCAAGGAGATTCCTACTGGTCGTGGTAAGCGTGAAAAACCTCTCTATCAAACTGAGTCGCGACGATGGCAAGACATGGCCCACCAGCAAGACGCTTGAACGAGGCAGCAGTGCCTACTCGGATCTTGCTATACTATCTGACGCCACCAACCTCTGCCTTTATGAAGGCGAGAATAAGATTGTCGCCGCGCGTTTCAATCTCGATTGGATTACCTCACCTTAATTTGGTAGACAGCAAGCTCACATGCAGACAGTTACACTTAAGAAACCGGATGACTGGCACTTGCATGTACGCGACGGATCGCTGATGCGAGTCGTTGTGCCGGATAGCGCGCGGCGCTTCGCCCGCGCAATCATTATGCCGAATCTCATCCCACCGGTGACTACCGGTGATCTGGCGAGGCAGTACCGCGAGCGGATTCTCTCTGCAGTACCCACTGGTTTGAGCTTCGATCCGCTCATGACACTTTATCTGACCGAAGACACGCAGCCGGAAGATATCGCCAAGGCGAAAGCAAGCGGTGTTGTGTTTGGAGTCAAATGGTATCCCGCTGGAGCCACGACGCACTCACATCACGGCGTTCGAACGATCTCGCGATGCTTTCCCACGATTAACGCAATGCAGGAACAAGGTATGCCGTTACTCGTGCATGCCGAGACCACCGATCCGACGGTGGATACATTCGATCGCGAAGCGGTGTTCATCGACCGAATATTGGCACCGGTCATCAACCGCTTTCCCAACTTGCGAGTCGTGATCGAGCACGTGACCACACGGCAGGGCGTGCAGTTCATTCGCGACGCATCGCCACTCGTTGCGGGGACAATCACGCCACACCACTTGCTTCTCAATCGCACGGCAATGTTCGAGGGGGGCCTGCGTCCACATTACTATTGCTTGCCGGTTCTAAAGCGTGAGGAACATCGCATCGCTTTAGTCGAAGCGGCAACGAGTGGACATCCCAGATTCTTTCTAGGCACCGACAGCGCGCCCCATCCCCGTCTGGCCAAGGAGTCAGACTGCGGCTGCGCCGGCATTTACACGGCACATGCAGCGATCGAACTTTACGCGGAAGTATTTGAACGCGAAGGCGCTCTTGCCAAGCTGGAAGCATTTGCCAGCTTTCATGGCGCAGACTTCTACGGATTACCGCGCAACGAAGGACACATCACCTTGGAAAAAAAGCCTTGGCTTGTCCCCGAATCATTCCGCTTTGATGAAGACGCTTTGATTCCCTTCCGTAGCGATGAAGTCGTAGAGTGGCGATTGGTAGACAATTTGGAGCGCGCAAGTGATAGAATCATGCGCGATGATAAGTGAAATTCCTGCCAACGACGTATCTACGATCGAACCTAACAAATTTGTTTTACCTCTCATTGGAGCATTCTCGATGCGATTCACTTGGTTTCTGGCGTTCGGCCTATTGACGAGTTCTACGAGCTGCCTTTTGGCTGCACCACCTGGATTGCTGAAATCCGAATTCATTTATGAAACGGCATCCTTTCCGTCTTGCCATGCTTCTACGATTGTCGAGCCTAAGGGTGGTGGCTTGGTCGCAGCTTGGTTTGGTGGTACGCACGAGAAACATCCCGATGTCGGCATTTGGGTGTCTCGCATGGAAAGCGGCGCGTGGACAGTACCAGTTGAAGTCACTAACGGCATTCAGTATCGCAAGGCCGACGGAACTGTGTTGCGACATCCGACTTGGAACCCTGTGCTTTTTCAGCCAAACAACGGACCGCTAATGCTCTTCTACAAGGCAGGTCCGGATCCACAGACATGGTGGGGTATGCTTACGACCTCCACCGACAGCGGAAAAACATGGGAACAGCCACGACGTTTACCGGAGGGAATTTTTGGTCCTATCAAAAACAAGCCGGTTCAGCTTGCAAACGGTGATATTCTCTGCCCCACTAGCAATGAGACCGATGAGAAGCCGAGTAAGTGGGCCATCTACTTCGAACGCACACGTGACCTGGGGCGAACTTGGGAACGTACAGATTTGCTTCATGATGGCGTCGCTATCCAAGCGATCCAGCCAAGTGTCCTCTTCCTGGGTGGTGATAAGCTCATGGCGCTTGGACGAACCCGACAAGGAAAAGTATTTAAGATCACATCCGACAACGCTGGCTCAACCTGGGGCACGATCGCGCTAACGGAATTGCCCAATCCGAGTTCAGGCACCGATGCCGTAACGATCAAGGATGGTCGCCACTTACTGATTTATAACCACACAGCCAAAGGCCGTTCGCCGCTGAACCTCGCCATTTCGCAAGATGGAAACACGTGGCAGGCCGCCCTGGATCTTGAAACCGATCCCGGCGAATACAGCTATCCCGCTATCATTCAGACCAGCGACGGACTCGTACACATCACGTACACATGGAGGCGTCAGCGCATCAAGCATGCAATTGTTGACCCAGCCAAGCTAACGCCTCGCCCGATTTAAAATGTGGGGCAGCGGCTCCGTCCGCTGACGAGAAAAACTCCCGCTGACGAGAGCACCTCCACGCGGGCCGAGTTGCGGTGCCACTAAATAGGCCGCAAGTCCGGTTTCGGTTTTTCGTCCGAGGTGACTTCGAGTTCTGGTAGTCGGATTCGAACCCCATTGCGTTCGAATACAATCGGGATCAGTTCCTTAGAAACGCCAGCATCGTAGGTTAAACCATAGTACTTGTGAGCTGGAGCAGACAGCCTCAGCACCCATCGCAATAGTTCAACGCGTATAGATTGAAGCATAGGTAGATCGGGTTGGCTGATGATCTCTTCCTCGCCGACCTCGACAATCCAGCGTTCGGCGGCGATGTTGATTTTACCTCTCCGTTGCAAGTCTTTGAGAGCCCCTCGAATATCAGTCTGCTCCATATAACCGTAGGTAACGTTCACTGCGTAGATATCGTTCCCCAGCTTAATGACCTCGTAGCGATTTGCGTTGTCGTAGGTGGAGCTGGAAATTTGGTTAATGTGAAACAGAGTCACATGGGATGGCAGGACGCCGTACTTTTTAAGGAAGACTCGCAGCGTAACTGGCGTGTAGTCATCGAGTGTTCTGATCGGTTGAGAACATAGAAAGACCGCTGCTCGATCGCTTTCCACCAAACGGCGTCGACCTTGAATGAGTGCCCGAGCCAACGGCAGATTTTCGTCAATTGCGATCTGGATTTCATCAACTTTTTCACGCAACATGACGAGCCAGTCGATCTTTTTGCCTTCGCGAAACCCGAAGTCATAGAACGCTTGGGCCATTTGCTTTCGTCCCCATTGCCAGGTCACCATGATGAGTACTAGAACGGATGCGATGGCGATTGGGAAATAGCCTCCACTTGCGAATTTTGTCAAATTGCTTACGAAGAACAACAAATCGATTGCCAGAATCGGTGTGCAAATAGCGAATACATGCCACAGTTTCCATTTCCATCGATAGTGACTGACATATCCAAAAGCGATGGTTGTAATTGCCATCGTGCCGGTCACTGCTATTCCGTAGGCAGCGGCAAGGTTGCCGGCTGTTCGAAATGAAAGAGTTGCTATCACGCATCCTACAAACAACGCCCAATTAACTGACGGGATATAGACTTGGCCCTCCGCTTCGTGGCTTGTGTAAAGAACCAACTGCCTTGGAGCAAACCCCAGTGCAATGGCTTGTTTCACTATCGAAAACATACCGGTGATCAATGCTTGGGAGGCGATGAAAGCGGCACAGGCCGCAATGCACAGGTCCGCAACGGTAATGAGTTGATTTACTGAATCTGCGCCAGCGATTTGAGGAGTCAACGCGAAAAAGGTGTTCGCACGGGGTGGAACTCCTTTTTCCAATAGGTATCCGACTTGACCAGCATAATTTATCAACAGGCAAGGTACAACGACGTAATACCACGCCAGCATCACCGGCCTTCGCCCCGAGTCGATTCGATCCACACTCATGCCGTCGCAACAGTTTTTTCCGGTGCGACGCATGAAGTGGCCGATGTCAGCATATTTCGCTTCGCCGCCAGTAATCGCCAAAACGACTACTCCGAAAATCGCCAATACGCCCATAATTGGGAAGCTAAAGATAAAATCGAAGGCATAGGATGGATTGATCGCCTTGAAGACATCTGGATTTCGAACCACCCACGGGAATCCTTTGAAAGCGATCCATGGAAACCAAACCAACAACATGAACCAACCGAATAATCCACCGACTTTGCTGGTACCTCGCCATTGCGGCTTAAACAAAACGAAAAGGCTTATCAACGTCGCAATAACGGCCCATTGTTCTCCCAACGGCTCGTAAGCACCCAACATGCTGATAGCTGGTGTGATGATACCATCTGCGGCTAGCAAGCCCGCTGCCGACACCACCAAAAAACTCAGTACACCGAGTCCAAATACTTTTCCTGTGTGTCCTCGCAACAATCCCCACAATGCAAACGTCCCACCTTCGCCACGATTGTCGGCTCGCATAATTAACAAATCGTATTTAACAGTCAGAAAGATGAGCGCCCACAAGATAAGACTAAGACTGCCTAACGCTTCATTGCGAGAAATTAAGTTCGCACCTCCGTTCGCAATCATCGCGTTGACTTGATCGACCGGCAAATGATGGTACTTGAGCCGGATCGTCTCGCGAGTCACCTCCATTACTGTGTAAAGTACGGAAGTTCCAATGTCACCGTAAACCGTACCGGACGCTTCGCGCATCTTGGTAAACATGCCCGATGCATGCTCGTTCGGAGCCCGATAAACTTCGGCGGCGATCCGAGAGGATTTATTTTCGTTGTTGGGAGAAAGAGGTTTTGGTTGGGGATTATTCCCAAGTGATCCAGGACTATTGTCCGATTCGCTCACGATGCAATTTTTCCAGAGGAAATTGGCGTGCAGAGGACTCTGCTACTCAATCATCATTTACTGGCTTGGGATAAACGCAAGAGCCTAACCCATAAGGGGGGGTTTTTTCGAGCGATTTGCCGGTCTTCAGGCAGAACACGCTTACGCATGCGGTTTTCTCTAGTCAAAAAATGACGAATGTGAACCACGAAGACACAAAGACACAAAGTACCTTTTTTATTCGTGTCTTCGTGTCTTTGTGGTCAAAAGTTAGCTGCAGAATTCAGGCCCGGGGCGAGAGCCCACCGGTTCACGTTACGAAAACAAAAAATCGCATTGCTACTGACCTAACGTGTCACTTGGCTGCCGATGATTG
>JAYVBW010000072.1:0-1696 GCA_043750255.1 Pirellula sp. | reverse complement strand
GTGCAGGTCTGGCACGCATATTAATCCTTTATCGATACTCTTTCACTGCGTATTAAGCGAATTCGCCAGCGAATTCAGGCCCGGGGCTAGCGCCCACCGGTTCACAAAATCGCAAAGTGAGCAATTTATTGGCCGTTTAACGGTTAGCCAACGGAGTTGTTGAGATTACTTACTGACGCCTACGGCTTGCCGTCAAACGAATTGATTCTAGGGGGGTGCTTGCAACCGGTGCAGTCGAGCGATAGATTGGAACTCTTCCGCTGTGCCTCTCCTTGCCTCATCATGAATCTACAGCATGCACGGGAAACCAGTGATTCCAATATCCGCCTAGTACCTTACACGCATGGAGCATTGTATGGCGACGAATCCTAAGCAAACTGTAGCGTTGATTGATCTAGCTGTGACCCATGGTAAAGAGCAACGAACGACGCGGGTCGAATCTGCATTGCGTCGACTCGATGGTTTGACTCTTTTGGAATGGTGCATTCGTCGATTGAGCGAATCGACCTTGATCGAAACGATTGTAGTCACTGGCCCACCCCAGTTTCGAGAATTGATCTGCCAGACAGGACTTTGCAATGCGAGATGGATGCCGAGCGCTTTGAGCACGCCAGCACAACGGGCAAAGGAATTGTCCGATCGATTGAGTGCAGATTGGATCGTTTTTTCGAGTCCCCTTTGTCCGTTCATGGACCCCATGCTGCTGGATCGATTGATTTCGCGAGGATGGGCTAATCCAACGACTGATTTTGTCGGATTTGTGTCACCCAACCGTCCTGCATTTTCGATGCAGTCTTTAGGATTGGTTGGTGAAATGTGTTCAGCCGGAGCGATTGCAAAAATGGATTGTGAGAATCTACTAGCCGAGCTATGTGACGTGCCCGATATCGTCCGACGCAACCCGGCCCTGTTCCAATCCAAACTCATTCCATTGCCGGAAGTACTGAACCATAATTCGCTTAGATTTGAGATGAAAACAGAGGCCGACTGGGATCGAGCCCATAGTTTCTTGGAAGCGGCCGGGGATGATCTATCTTGGCAACGATTGGCCCAATTGGCCGAACGGAATTTCTCCGTTCGATAGTAATCGGTGACTTGCATGATTTCAACACTGTTCCTAGTGCCAACCGAGTTCGAACTGGAATTTTTGTCCTTGGCCCTGATCCAAAGAATCAAGAACTCCAACTGTGAAATTCGAAGTTGCGGATTCGGTCCGATTGTTTCAGCGATTCGAACGACCCAGTTGATTGCCGAGCATTCGCCCAAACAGGTTTTTTTGATAGGCATCGCGGGAGCCCTGGATCTGCGGATTCCCGTGGGCACATCTGTCGAATTTGATATCGTAATATGCTTTGGAATTGGAGTCGGCACTGGAGATGATTTCATTTCAGCGAGTGATATGGGATGGAGCCAATGGCCCGACGTTCCACATATTTCAGATTCAATACGCCTAGGTGAGGACAACGTGGCGGGATGCGTTCCGTTGTTAACTTGCTGTTCTGCTTGTGCGAATGAACACGACGTCCAATTGCGGTTGAAAAAATATCCGAATGCAGTCGCAGAGGATATGGAGGGGTTTTCGGTTGCAGCCGCCTGCCGTTTTGCGGGAATTCCTCTACGCATCGTTCGAGGTATTTCCAACCAAGCCGGCGATCGAAACAAAGAGAACTGGCGAGTTCGCGATGCGATGCATGCT
>JAYVBW010000071.1:0-15329 GCA_043750255.1 Pirellula sp. | reverse complement strand
ACCGCCTTGGACCGAATGCGGTCGAAGCTTCGAGCCAAGACCGCTACACCCTGGTGCGTGTTTGATCATTCGCACGGGTTTGAGGAACGGGTGAATAAGGTGAAAGGCCCCTGGTCGAACGCTCTAGACGCGTCCATTGCTAGGCTGTTTGTTCGCAGCTACCCGATCGGTTACTCCGACGCAACCTTGACCTCTCTTCAGAAGGAATTCAATAGAGAATCGGAGGACACGTCGAGCAAACCAGCCAACAGCGTGAACATTAAAGAATATGAGTTCAAATGGCAAACCTCGGATGCGACCATGTTGGGGTTCGTGAAATCACTGACAGTGTCCGATTTGCCTAAAATGGAGAGTCTGCTTTCGACCATGGACGACAGGCCGTTGGTCGCGGAAGTCACCAAGTCAGCATGGGGGAATTCTCGCGTGATTGTTTTATCGAATTCTTCTCTGATCTCCAACCTTTCCTTGACCAATTTCGAGAACCTATCCATTGCAAAGAAGCTAGTCGAAAAGCTACCGAAGCAGAACATTGGCTTTCTGACCGGCGGGCTGGATCCCCGAATTCGCAAAGACGACAATTCGGAACAACAAAAAGGATTTGAGATGCTAACGATTTGGCCGCTCAACGTGATCACGCTGCATGCGGTTTTTCTAGGCATGTTAGTATTGCTAGCCGTCTTTCCGATATTTGGTCGAGCCAAGCAGTTGCCCGTGAAGTCCACGCGCGAATTTGGCCAGCACATCGAAGCCGTAGGAGGGTTACTTTTCAAATCACAAGACCGTTACTATGCCCTTGCGACGATCGCTGAGTACTTTCGCTACGTACGTAAAGAACCAACTTCCGCCTGGGCCAATGTGGAATCTGCTGCACAGCAAGAACCGAAGTCACCGTTCAAGTCGTAGGAGTTCATCCTGGATCGCGGACGACTGAGTAACGACCGACAACACTGTATTCAAGTCCAAGGATCGAAAATGCCATTTGAAAAATCAAACGACGGGTTACTACCGACACAAGGCTTTTACGTTCGGGTCATCGGCAGCTTTGGAACCACACTGATCATCGTTGCTTTCTCACTTGCATTGGGTAGCGCTGGCTACTCGTACTTTGGCGGTTTGGACGGGGTGGACGCGCTCTTGAACGCGGCGATGATTCTCACCGGCATGGGACCTGTGGACCGGTTGACCACCACATCGGGCAAGTTGTTTGCAACATTCTACGCCCTTTATAGTGGAATTGCTTTTCTATCGATGATGGCCATCATGATTGCACCCATCCTTCATCGTTTTCTCCATCGTTTTCATTTGGAAGACGAGTAAACCTCGAATGTCCAGTGGATTGGCACGCAAGCCGCTGCGCGGGTTAAACTTTAGCTCAGTCTGATTTGTCACTTGGTGGCATCTTATCCAGTTCGGTTTTAAGGAAATCGATCCCATCGGTTTCATTGCTAAAAACACCATCTAATTGGGCTTGATAACACGCTTCCAAAATCGAACTAAACCATCGAGCTGGGGAATAACCGAGATGAAGCAAATGACGTCCCAAAACCACGCGATCTGGTTTTTTAAGGGATACCTTCGTCGATTCGGCCAATTTCATGATACGAACCATCGTTTCTGGAATCGTCGTTGGCAATGGCGGTCTTCCACCTAAGTCCGCTTCTACGAGTCGCATCAATTGCACAATGGAAGCTTTGCCCAGACGAACCGATAGTCTTCTCACCGTTCTAGGTGTGGCTTCCGACTGGATATGCATAAGGTGTTCTGCCACGAGCGGCCGCACTATTTCGATAACATTCCTGGGGCATCCAATACTGATCAAGAACGAATCTGCAATCGGGACGCCGATCGGCGCATGACTCGGTGATCGCCATCGGCCGTCGGTGAGCTGGGTGCACGCTGGCTTTCCGAGATCATGGCATAGGGCTGCAAACATCAATATGACTCGTTCGTCGTCTGGCAAACTATCGCGATCGGCAACACGTGCAGCAGCATCGCATACATGCAGCGTGTGAATCCAAACGTCTCCTTCGGGATGCCATACTGGATCCTGTTGGACTCCAACCAGCGCTGCTAGCGCGGGGTAGTGTTCAATCCAGCCACAATCTCTCAGTACTTGCAATCCCTGACTAGGACGCTTGCTGCGAGTTGCCCACTTCAACCACTCGTTCCAAACTCTTTCCAAAGCCAACGAAGAGTATTCATGGCTCAACGATCTGCACATTTCGATCGTCTTGCTCGTCATGACAGCATCGAATCGAGCTGCGAATTGCATCCCTCGCAAGACTCGAAGCGGATCTTCGGCGAAATGTTCGCTGGTCGCTCGCAGTACGCGTTGCTCCAAGTCCGGGATGCCTCCGTGTGGATCGATTAGCGTTTGGTCGTGCAAGTTACGGTAAATGGCGTTCATCGTGAAATCGCGACGAAGAGCTGCTTCGGCAACGCTCAACGTGTGATCCACTTCCACTTGAAAACCACGATGCCCGCGGCCCACTTTGCTCTCTCGACGCGGCAGCGTGAAATCGAGATCGTCACCTTGTGAAGTACGCAGTTTAATAACACCGAAGGAAACACCCACCTCGTTGACTCGACCAAAACGAGAAAGAATTTTTGACAGTTTGGGCGCATCCAGGTGAAAAACTTCGATATCGAGGTCCTTGTTCGGATGTCCCAGCAGAGAATCGCGAACGCAGCCACCAACCTCATATGCGACACCTCCAGCCTCAGAAATGGCTTGGATGATCTTTTTCAATTGGCTCATTGTCGGAAGGAACTCACCACTAAAATCCGCGGCGTTCGACGTAGTAAGGTTTGTAGGTTGGTTGGCGAGCTTGGTAGACTGGCTGCGAGTAGAGGTACTCCTCACGGACGACGACCTGTGGCGGTTGCTGGTAAGATCGGTAAGCCGTGTTGGGTTGCGGATAAACGTTTGGAGCTCGGGCACCGGTTTGCATGACGTTCACAACGTAGTCGCTGACCCCTTCTTGGTTCATGAGGATCACGTCATTTACGTCTGGCTGCATCGCAACGCCATTCGTTTGAATGTGAGCGACGATCACCGTATCGCTTACACCGCTTCGTGTCATATTGATGACTTCAGCGGTCGTTACTGGGCGTCGGCTGACTACCACACGTTGCGGCGGTACTTGGACATAAGTTCTATGCTCATGGTAGGTCGGATAGACGACTTGAGGTTGATAGTATTGTTGTCGATAGACTTGGTCGCGACTGTTTCCGATGACGCCACCAGCAATCGCCCCAACCGCGCCACCGATCAAAGCTCCTTCGGCGGTCTCATGCTTTTGGTGACCGACTACGCCGCCTAAAAGTGCACCGGTCACCCCACCTAGCAGTGCACCGTCCCTGGTTTGATTCTGCCCATAACTATTGCTAGCAAATGAACAGATGAGTGCGGAACAAACACAGAATTTTTTTGCAATACCCATGGTCGTCGTTTCCTGTGGCTGGATTGTCTGAAAAGCCACGGACCGAACCCAGGTCGAGGCTTTCAACATCTTCGATACGGTATCGGTGTTTCCCTGTCGAGACTGAATAAAACCATTTTGGGATGCTACGGTTTAAGGTAGCTGACAGAGCTGCGGGCGCTAGTGGGGTTTGCGAACCAAGCTAGATTGCCAACGAATTCAGGCCCCAGGCTATCGCCCAGCGGTTCACGAAATCGCAAAGTGAGGGCGATTTGGCCAGCGTCGCTCTAACCCTCACAGAGACGCTTCCAATGGGGCTCAATGATATCGAGAGCTTGTCGATGTAGGTGGCCGTTGGTCGCACAAATACTGCTGGTTTGATGTAACGGTAAGGATAACCCGTTGCAGTCGGTCGCTTGACCGCCAGCTTCCGCAAGAAATATCTGCCCCGCAGCATAATCCCAAGGATGAAGTTTGTACTCGAAGAACAATCCATATTGCCCGCAGCCCACATTGCACAAATCCAATGCAGCAGCTCCGAATCGGCGCATGCCGTGAATATTGTTTCGAAAAAAGTCTCCGATGGTATCGAGCGTTGCTTGCATCATTCGGTCCCGATCGTAATAAAATCCGCACGTGATCATGGCCGAATCGATTCGATCGGCCGAATCGACTCGCTGCCGTACTCCGTTATGCCAGGCTCCTTGTCCTCGAACGGCAACGTACCAATCGTCTCGGATCGGGTTGTAAACGATTCCCAGTTCTGGTTGGCCTACATGGTAGTAGGCAACCGAGATCGCAAAGTGAGGGATGCCATGCATGAAATTGCTCGTGCCGTCCAATGGGTCAATGATCCACAGATCTTTTCCGTCAGCGCGATCGCTATGAGACTCTTCCGAGATGATCGCGTGATCAGGATAGCGATCCCGAATGGTATTGACGATCTCTCGCTCGGAGCCGAAGTCCGCTTCCGTGACGAAGTTGGCGACGCCTTTCGTTTCTATGCGAAGCGTGGTTTGAAATCGTTCTCGCAAGACCTTGGCTCCGCGTACAACGGACTCCATTGCCGTCTCCATCATCGGATGGTGTACTGGAGACATCCGTAGCAATTCTGGAAGGTTCAAATGACCACCTAAATCCATTCTCAGTGTAGGGGATTTTTTTCACGCTCGCGGCTATGCCGGTTAAACAAACTGCTTCACAAAAATATTAGGAACTATTGTACGCGATTTGTCTTGCGATCAAAGATGCTATGGATGAGGTGTTCGTAGCTTCGGACCATGGTTTCCAAGGAACCATGCGATTGGACGTGCTCTCGCCCAACGTTTCCCATCATTTCCGCTGATTCCTTGTTCATGAGCAAGTATTGGATCCGTTCGGCTAATGCATCGACGTCGCCAGGCTCAACGGTGAATCCATTCCTTTGATCGTGAACCGATTCTGCGACGGATCCGACTCGGGTACTAACAACAGGAACACCGCAAGACAGCGCTTCTAATATCGATACGGGACTCGCCTCGTTGTGGCTGGTCAACGCAAACACGTCCATGGCGGCCAGCAATCTCGGGGTATCGGATCTTGTTCCTAGCAGCGATATTTTTCTTCCCAAGTTCAATGCAGCAATGGTATTTTCGATATTGGTTCGTTCCGGACCATCACCGACGATCACAAAATGAGCTCTCGGAATTTCCCCGATCACTTTGCTCGCTGCGTTCAGAAATAGAGCGTGGTTCTTTTCTGGACGCAATGCAGCGATTATTCCGACCAACGGCGTATCTGGAGCAAGTGCCAAGTCTTTTCGAACCTGCGATCGCGATTCATGATTGGGTTGGAATCGAATCGTATCTACGCCATTGGGAATGACCACGACTTTACCTGCCGGAAAATTCTCGAAATCGACTAGGAATTGGCCGTGCGGCTTCGCGACAGCTATGAATGCGTCAGTAACTGGTGTTAACCACCGATTCATTCTTCCGACTCCGTCGGGCCACCCAGTTGAATGCAGGGCACTGCATATGACTGGCACCGATGCGATTCTCGCTGCTAGCCGCCCCCAAAACATCTTGTCTCCCGCTCCCACGCTGATGAGCGCGTCGATCTTCTCTGTGCGGATATGGCTGGCTAGCGTTGGCAATACTCGCAAGTCATATTTGCTTTTGAGCCAGTGCTCGGTTAGTGTGAATTCCTTTGCGATCTCTTCGCCCAATGGTCCTTTTTCCTTGAGGCATGCGACGGAGGGGACAATGTGCGACGGTCGAAAATTTCTTAGGAGATTTACCAGGAGGGTTTCCGCACCGCCGACGGGCATGCTAGTGATCACGAAGAGTGTCTTAAGTGGCCTCTGCGGATTCGGCTCGAGAAAGGGTTCGGGGGATGCCATGGAGCTACGCTATCGCACTAGGCTGATTGGGTGTTCGGAGCACGAACTCAATCGGGCTCTTTGCACGGACTTTGCGAGGATCGACAGTCAACCAGTTTTTCAATGCAGCCATACCCGGATCGCCGTGAATGCGTTGCAAATGATTGGCATCTTGTCCGGGCCAATTCATTCCCCCTGCAGCGCTGACAAAACATTTGAATCCTGAATCGAAGACAACATCGATCGCTTCTTGTGAAATATTCTGCTTGAGACCATATGGAAACGCAAAGTAGTCGATGGATTGACCGGTCCAGTCCTGCAGCCGCTTTCGAACGTCCGTGATTTCGGCTCTAAGTTCTGCTTCGCTCAGGGGTCGTCCAAAATCAACGTGGGTATGCGAATGAGCACCGATCTCGATACCTTGGTCCGCCAAGTTTTTTATCTCGTCGATGGTGTTTGGTCTTAGTGGCACTCCACGGGCAACATCGTGCGGGAACGGATCTCCCGTTTCAGCAAAGTGAGTCGCAATAAAATAAGTGCATGGAATTCCTCGCTCGATCAGAGCTGGAATTGCAACCTGGCAGTTTTCTCCGTACCCATCATCAAATGTGATGGCCACCATCGGCCTAACGCGCATTCCGAGCAACTGCGACTCGCGAATTTCGTTTAGCGAAGCGGGCGATGCGTTCGCTAATATCCAGTCCAACTGCCGCTCAAAGTTACGTTTTTGGATGGACCATCCGTTCATCGAATGCGTTGCTACGCGGTGGTAGAAGAGGATAGAGCCAGGAAACATCTTTTGTTGTGCAAACGAAACGGACATTCTGGCGCGCGTTCGCGCAGTTGCCCATCGATAAAGCGACAATCCAATTTCGCGGTAAAGAATTGACATAGGGAAATGCTTGGACCCTGGTTGCAAGTTTGGAGCTCGTCGGAATCGTTGCTCCTTTTTTTAAGCCTGTCTTTTACGTTAGGACAATTTGATTACGGAATTAGCGCGGTCAATGCCGGTTGCTCCGATTATGCGGAGTTCGCCGACGATTTCGTCTGCCCGGTATCTGATTCTAGATCCGACTCGTCGCATTGTGCATTCCTCAAGGATTTCCGCATTCGCATGGAGCTTATGTCGATATTTTTACCGGAGCTCTGTGGACGTCCCAATCGCCTATTGGAATCCAATTCTTAACTTGGAATTCAAAAAGTGACTCAAACATGGGTTGTATTCGAATTGCCGCTCGCCTAAAAGGAATTACCCTGTGGTTTTGGTATTCGTGCTAACGTCCATGGCGGCAATGGTTTGGGCAATTGCATTGGTGCGCTATCACGACCTTTTGATGGGCACTGCAGTTTTCCTGGTCGCCACCAGTGTCTTCCCACCAGAATTCGTTTCTGCGAGGATTGGAGGTTTATCGGTAACGGTTGACCGCGTTTGGTTATGCGCTCTCTTCGGTCAGTTTTTGTACGACGCGTGGACTCGAAGGGCGAGATTCCGAAACTTGACCGCATCCGATGCTTGGCTTTTTTTATTCCTCGCGTGGCTCATCCTTCGGACGGTAACTACACCGATCGGAAAGGAGCTCGTAGGCCAGCCATCGACCGTGATGCATTTGCTCAATGGCTACTTAATTCCGGCGTTTTTGTTTGTGTTGATTCGCCATTCCGATTTAAGGCCGAGAACGATTTGGCCAGCGATTGCGGTCATTCTGCTTTTTGGTGTGTATCTAAGTTTGACCGCTATATTTGAAATGACAAAGCAATGGTCTCTGGTCTTTCCTGAATTCATCGGTGACCCAAAATTCGGAATCCACTTTGGCCGTGCGCGTGGCCCCATGGTGCAATCGGTGCGACTGGGAATATGTCTCAATTGTTGCCTCGCAATCCTCTGGACCTTTCCTCTTTGGATTTACTCACGAGAACGGTGGGCTTGGTTGATGGCGATTGGATTGACGCCGCTTTTCATGCTCGCAATCATGCTGACGTACACACGAAGTATTTGGATGGGGACTGGCGCAATCGTCATCATTCTGCTCTCCACCATGCTACAAGGAAAGGCTCGAACGCTAACTCTTGGTACTCTTTTCATGTCCGCAATTGTCGGTGGACTCGTGATCGGCCCCAGCCTCGTCGCGTTCAAACGGGAGTATTCCGAAGCCGAGACGCTTGAGAGTACGAAGATGAGGGGTGCCTTCGCCTATGTCTCGATACAAATGTTCAAGGACTCGCCTATCACCGGCTTTGGCTTTAACCAATTTCAAGTTTACAACCGACCCTACCTCGACGACCGGACCACCCAAATCCGACTTGAATCGATTCGCGGCTATGTTCACCATAATTCCTTCTTGAGCTTGCTCGTCGATTTAGGCTTAATTGGTGCGATGCTTTATGTGATTGCCGCGATCAGCTTGATTCGCAATTGCTGGGTGGTCTGGATGCACCCGACGGCATCTCCCTATGCCCGGAGTGGAGCGGTGCTCAGCTTTTGCATCATTGCCGTTCATGGTATTCAAATGGCATTTCATGAAGTTTCGTTTTCTTCGATCGAGAACACGATCTTGATGATGGCGTTAGGTATGAGCCAAGTTTTTCGCGATGAACTAGTAGGACAATCGGAACGAAAGCTCGCGCTGATACGATTGCAGTCGGAACCTGTCGCGTTGTCGATCTGAGCATTCTCTATCGGTTATTTTCCATGCGCAACAAGCGTGCTTCGAGTTGTTGCAATCGAGCTTGCGTCTCGGACAGTTCCGTGTGAACGCGTTCCAATTCCCCTTGCAAGCTAGCAACATACTCGGGCGTTAGCATCTCTTGTGGAATCGACGAAGGCATTCGCCCAGTGCTGTCCAAATCCGAAGCAAGCGGAACGCTCGCTTTGGTCAATTGACGACCTCGATAGTATGAGAACGAGATCACTTGCCCAGGCTTCGATTGCAAGATTGTATCCAATACTGTTTCAGCAAAATGAACTGGTACACCCTCGATCTCAACGATGCAGTCGCCTGGCTTGAGGCCAACTGAATGGGCTGGAGAATTGGGAACGACTTCGGTTACCGATGCACCGCGATAAGCTGGAATGCCGAATTGACGTCGATAGGCGTCCGACATATCGCTCACGTTGACTCCAAAATATGCTTGCCCTGGTCGCCTGCCTGGCAAGGGAAAGAGACCTGGTTCCGATTCAATGGCCGTACCTGGGCGTGTTCCATGAATTTGTCCAGCGATGGCTCGATCCTGAAGAACCGCGATTAGATTAGCGGTTTTTCCTCGTCGATCGACCAAAAATTTTACTGGTGCACCTGGGGCGAATCGAGTTAACTGATCAGCAAATGCGTCTACAGTAGACACCGCTTGACCTGAAACGCCGATGACTTTGTCTCCATTTCGAAATCCTGCCTTCCATGCCGGGGAATCGGGCGAAACCTCTACAACTGTCAATCCAAAGCCACCACCCGGAATTGATTCCACTGTTAACCCCAGGAATCCGCCGCCGCCGCCTGGAATCGATTGTGTAGCGGCAGTGTTATTTGGCAAGGCTCGTGGGAACGGCGATGCTGGCTTGGTCAATCTATTGACGAGCGGCTCTTTCGGCTCGGCCTTGGGTGCTGGCAATTCTAGCGTTTCGATTTTTGATTCCGGTTTGAGAAGCCCGGGTGCTGTCAAACCCTCTGGTTCGAGAACGCTGGGTAGCCGGAAGGGTACTGGCCCCGATTCTTTCACCGGAGCATCTGCAATAGGAGTTTGTTCTTTAACTTTTGACTCTTGTTGTTTTTGGAAGAGTTTGGCTTCGAGCTGCTTTAAAAAATCCTGAGAAAGGAGCGATGGTGCACTCAGCAAAAAAAGGAACAAAGCTATGTGCACATGCCACTTGTTGATAGTCATCTATCTGCCTCCAACTCTTACGGTCCAATTCGACAATACGGAACCTCTTGATTGTTTCGAATCGGAATTTGCGAGGCAACAGCAATCCCATCATTTTGCTTCGGATAGATTGGGATAAACGAGAAGGGGGAGGATTGATGTGCGGAATTTGGGGAGGACGAGGCTGCTACCCAGCCGGATGCTGTTTTGTCCTAAACCTGAGCCAGGGGCGCTTTTTCTGATAGCGCAAGTGGCGCAACCCACCCGGTATTTTTGAGTTTTCTCGCACTTAACCGGACGTCTCGCGCCGTACCGCTAGCAAAATCAGCGGTATTGGGCGCTAGCCACGGGCCTAAGTTCGGCGTCGTGTTGTTAAACGCACGGATTGGAAGACTGCTCCATTCAAAATCGCGTATCGGGGCTTTAATTCACGCTAAATTGTTCTTTGCAGCGAGTCCGTTCGCGTTGCTTGTTTGCTTGTGCATCCTAAGGTGGCTTGCTTTACACGCCAACCTCGTTTCGCCAAGCAAATTGCTGGCAATTCTTTGCGCTTAACGCTAACGACTGTTTAGCTCATTAACGGTTTTGATCTAGCCACAAAAGGGAAAATCGTGAGAATTTGGGCTTGTCGGTCGGCCGTTTCAACATCCAGGTAAATCATGCAAAAGACTCTTGTACTCCTCAAACCAGATTGCGTTGAACGTCGATTGATAGGCGAAATTATCGGTCGATTCGAAAACAAAGGCCTCAATGTTGTTGCCATGAAAATGCTGCGAGTCACACCAGAACTCTCGAAGCAACACTACGCTGAACACGTTAGCAAATCATTTTATCCAAACCTTGAATCGTTCATCACCTCCTCCCCTATCGTCGCTCTGGCGCTCGAAGGCCTTGAAGCGATACGTGTCGTTCGAGATATGCTCGGCGCAACGAACGGACTCAAAGCCGCTCCAGGAACAATTCGCGGCGATTTTTCTAGCTCGCGTCAAATGAACCTGGTACACGCTTCCGATAGCGAAGAATCCGCGACCCGCGAATTGGCACTCTACTTCCTGCCGATTGAACTCTGCGAATACACCCCGACACTCGTTGGCAGTTTCCGAGCTAGCGACGAAACCTAAACAGTAGCCTAGCGCTCATTCGCAACGGCAAATCCTTTACCACTGAATATCCAAATGCGTCGCAACGACATCCGAAACATCGTCATCATCGCTCACGTTGACCACGGCAAAACAACCATGGTCGACTGCTTGCTCAAGCAAAGCGGTCAATATCGTGAGTCACAACTGCAGGGCAGTTGCATTCTCGACAGCAACGACTTGGAAAAAGAACGTGGTATTACTATTCTCTCCAAAAACATCGCCATCGAATACAAAGGGGTCAAAATCAACCTGATCGACACCCCTGGCCACGCGGACTTCGGTGGCGAAGTAGAACGCGTTGTGCGAATGGCTGACGGCGCCCTTGTGCTGATGGATGCCGCAGAAGGTCCAATGCCTCAAACGCGGTTCGTGCTTTCGAAGGCCCTCGAGGCCGGTGTCAAACCGATCATCGTAATCAATAAAATCGATCGTCCTGATGCTCGGTGCGACGCCGTCGTCGAAGAAGCTTTGATGTTGCTTGTCGATTTGGGTGGCGAACACTACATGGATCACTTCGACGTCGTGTTTGCTTCCGGTCGAAACGGGTACGCTACCCTGGATTGGAATTCACATGGCGATAGCATGGCTCCACTTTTGGATATGCTCTTGGAAAAAATCCCTGGTCCAGAGGTTGAGCCCGATGCTCCCTTGCAGCTCTTGGTTACCAATCTGGATTGGTCCGATTATGTGGGCCGAATTGCGATCGGCCGTATTCAATCTGGCACGATGACTAAGGGACAATCGATTGACGTAGCCAAGGACGAAGGAAAAATCTCGCCAGCTCAAATCGCCAATCTGCAGATGTTCGACAAACTTGGCCGCATTGACATCGAAAAAGCCACTGCTGGTGACATTGTCGCCGTTGTTGGCATCGAGAATATCGACATCGGTGACACCATTTGCAATCGTGGCGAAGTCAACGCACTGCCGCGTTTGCGAGTCGATGAACCGACTTTGGAAATGATTTTCAGCATCAATACTTCGCCTTTGGCTGGTAAAGACGGCAAATACGTAACGACTCGGCAACTTAAAATGCGTTTGGAAAAAGAGCTCGAGCGCAATGTTGCGCTGCGTGTTCGACCTATCGTGGGGAGCGAAGCTTTTGCCGTTTGTGGGCGAGGTGTGCTCCACCTTTCTATCTTGATCGAGACCATGCGGCGCGAAGGTTTCGAGATGAGCGTTGGCAAACCTCGTGTGGTTCTTAAGAATATCGATGGTGAACTACAAGAACCGTACGAAGTGTTGAACATCGAAGTTCCCACTGAAAAAATGGGACCCATCATGGAAATGGTGGGCAACCGACGGGGCATCCTTGAGGAACTCACCCCTAGAGGCGAGTACACTCTCTTGAGATTCTCGATTCCAGCCCGTGGTCTGATTGGTGTGAGAACCAAGATGCTCAATGCCACCCAAGGCACGGCAATCATTCACCATCGTTTTTCCTGTTACAAACCTGTTGAAGCGGAACTGCCTCACCGCCAGAATGGTGTTTTGGTATCGATGGTGCCTGGAAAAGCTATTCCGTATACGTTATTCGCTTTGCAAGACCGTGCTGAACTCTTTGTTGGTCCTGGTGACGACGTTTACGAAGGGATGATTGTGGGTGAAAATGCTCGCGACAATGACTTGGTTGTAAATCCCACCAAAGAAAAGAAGCTCACCAATGTTCGGGCAGCGGGCAGCGATGAAAACATCATCCTCAAGCCGCATCGCCAGTTGTTCTTGGAAGCGGCGTTGGAGTACATCGAAGACGACGAATTGGTCGAGGTGACTCCCAACGTAATTCGAATGCGAAAGATCTATTTGCGAGAAAACGAAAGACGTCGCCAGACCAAAGCGCCCGGTGAACTGGCTGTCAGCTAGTACCCTTTAATAGCTCATAGATACGTTCATCTCGCAACGTATTGGCTATCCATTGGCATCCTTCGAAGCAACCTTGCTTCGTGTGCTCGTTAGGTACCGATACGACATAGGCCCCAGCCGCAACGCCTGCTTTGGTCCCAGTAACGCTGTCTTCTAGAACAAGCATTTTTTCAACGGCCACCGACATTTTTCTCGCTGCTGCAAAATAGATTTCCGGGTTGGGTTTTCCCTGGCTTACATCCTCTGCCGTAATCACAAAATCCACTCGGTCTAGCATTCCTACTAGTGTCAGTGCTTTCCTCGCGAAATTCTGTGTCGAACTGGTCGCCACACAACGACGCAACCCTAATTCGTCCAGGTAGTCTAGCAAACCTATTAGCCCGTGCATGGTCGCTAACTGTATTGGCAAGATGGTTTCAAAAATCTCCTCCGTTTCTTGTTGCAGCTCTCGCCAACTTTCGGACATGCCTTCTTCTTCTATCAAGACTCCAAACGCTTCCCGTGCTGGCAGCCCTATCATTTTCTTTCGCACTTCGTTTCGGTACGTTTTGCCTCGTCGCTGCATCAATATGTGTCCTACTTGCTCATAAAGATCCTCCGTGTTCAGCATTAATCCATCCATGTCGAAAGCGACCGCTCCTATCGTTCTAGACCTTTTTTCGGTGGATAACATGTCTAATTGACTCGGAATAGAGTTGTTCATAATCCTCGTTACCAACATGGCCCTTTTTGCTGTTCACTACCGCCTTGGCTGTGAACATGGTTATCGACACTTTGCGTTCATCTAGCTACCACTTTTCCACAAAAAGTGTGCTCTCTTTTTTCCCTATTTGACCAATGCTTTCCTGCTTTTATAAGCTCTTACTGACAGGTAAACGCTGCTCTTTACAACTACAACAACTATATAATTCTATTTAGCTTAGAAGCGACGACTAGGACATAGTCCAACCATCGGGCAAAGTAGCATCCTTGGAGACGATGGCTATCCCGTCACGAACGTAACAGGGTTCATATTGATCAGAATCGCTCACAGTCAAACGATTGACGACTTGGACATGACGGCCAATGCGGCAGTTTTTGTCGAGGATGGCCCCGTCTATGAGGCTTCCTGAGCCTATCCCGACAGGGACTTTGCCCTCGGCATAAATAGTAGCCAATTCCTGTTCGGTTTCCATGTAGTCAGCACCCATGACGATGCTGTTCCTAATGGTGACACCCTCACCGATAACGCATCGAAGCCCGATGACGCTGTTTTCGATTTTAGTGCCTTTGCCAATTCGGCAACCGTCAGCCAGTAAAGAACAGGTGATAGTCGCGCCGTCTACGACCGAAGGCGGCAAGAAGCGAGCTCTCGAATACACTGGACGATCGGCAGAAAACAAGTCGAAGGGTGGATTGTTTTTGGTGAGGGACAAGTTGGCATCGTAAAAAGCGCGAATGGTACCGATGTCCTCCCAGTAGTCATCGAATAAATGCACTTGGACTTTGCGAGATCGAATGGCGGCAGGAAAAACCTCTTTGCCGAAATCGTGGTAGTTCGTTTTGTTAAGAACGTCGAAAAGCAACTCTTTGTTAAAAATGTACAAACCCATACTGGCCAAACAATCACGGCCTAAGGAAGGAATACCATGAGCATCGATCCAAGCAGGACTGGTGGAAACCATATTGATTTCGTCATCAGTTTTTGGTTTTTCGAGAAAACCGGTGACGCGACCGGAATCATCGCAACGCATAACGCCCAAAGCATGGGCTGCAGAACGATGAACAGGAATAGCAGCGATCGTAACATCGGCGTTGGAGTTGATATGGGTTTCGAGCATTTTTGAGTAGTCCATCTGGTAAAGCTGGTCACCGCTCAAAATGAGGACATACTTGCAATCGTTCTGGTCAAAGTAACGAAGGTTTTTACGAACAGCGTCGGCTGTCCCCTCAAACCATTCCGTGCCACCCTCCATAGTTTGTTGAGCAGCCAACAGCTCGACGAAGCCACCATTAAAATTATCGAAACGATAGGTTTGGCGGATATGTTGGTGGAGAGAAACGCTCAAGAATTGCGTAACTACATAGATCCTATTGATACCGCTGTGTAGACAATTGCTGATAGGGATGTCGATGAGTCGATACTTACCGGCAAGAGGGACGGCAGGCTTGGCTCGAATCTTGGTGAGAGGGAAAAGACGAGTACCGCGACCACCACCGAGGATCAAAGAAATCACTTGGCGCATATCATTGGGCATCAAAATCACTTAACCTTTGAAAAAGCGAAAGGGAACACGAGGCAATTCTACCCCAGTAGAATACTCTAAACCGCTTAAGCCGGACAGTTTAGCAAAAGAAGAGCCATGTGATGAAGGGATGTGAATTCGAAAAAACGTTGCAATTAACCAAGGATCTGGTGTCTTTCCCTTCGGTTAGTGACGTCAGTAACGAAGCGGTGAGCCAATTTGTAGCCGACCGGTTAGCTGCACTTAATTTCGAAGTCGAATGGCACAGCTACGTCGACAATAAAAGCAATAAGAAAGTGAGCCTCGTAGCCAAACGGGGAGCAGGCGTGGGCGGAGTCGCCTATATGGCACACACAGATGTTGTTCCAGCCGAGGACTGGTCGGTGGACTTTTGCGGTCCCTTCGAGCCCAGGGAGCGGGAGAATCGACTTTATGGACGAGGAACTTGCGATATGAAGGGTTC
>JAYVBW010000070.1:0-3446 GCA_043750255.1 Pirellula sp. | reverse complement strand
AACTCCTCCAAGCCAATCAACCCGTGCGAGGCGTCTGGCAAGGCAAAGGGCTCAAATGGCAAAGCAGGAAATTCGGCATACAGTTTTAATATATTTTCCTTTTGCTGGGCGGGATCGAGTGGCCTGCCATCCGCATCGTTTCTTGGCAAACTGAGTGGTGGTGTTGCAGCACCGGGAAACTCCTTGGGCAATGTTAGTGGGCTATCCCCCTGTCTTAATTGGCCCTTCGTCTCATCTCGCAATGCAGGAATCAATGGCGAAAGGGTTTTATCCCCTGGACTTTCAACTGAACCAGTCTCTGAGCACTGTTCAAAGTAGGGGCGGCTAGAAACATCTGCTGTGCAAGGCACTGAACCGAGCGATCGGTATGCACACCAGTTTGGGACGCGACATCCGACGAACATGCCAACCACGAGAATAGGCATGCATATGCTAGCTATGTTTTGCTGGCGTTGCATCGATCATCCCTTATCGAATTCAAACGATTCCACGTATTATAGCCATCCATGGCATACGCAAAGTCAAGATCGACCAGATGAATTCGCTATCGACAGCAAATGCGTTAGAGGTAGGGCGACCGTCAAAGCCGGAGGAACCGGAACCCGGTCCACTCCGAGTTGGCTGACTCACTACTCAAGTGTTGTCAAGTATACTGTTGATTCAGTCTTTTAGTCGATCAATTGTCGCAACGAAAAGCCAATGAATCAACAAACGCTAACTTCTTTGATTGTCAGCATTGCCTTTCTTTTTGCAAGCATTTCAGTTGAAGCGCAAACTCCGTTCACTTTCGTCGACAATGCGAAAAACGCCGGCATCGTGTTTCAGCACTTCGATGGGGGCGGTTCGAAAAACTACTTGCCGCAATTAATGATGACAGGTTTAGCCCTCTTTGATTTCGACGGTGATGGCTGGACGGATATCTATTTTCTAAATGGACACGAGCTATCGCCCGGAAAGGAAAAGCCGGCAGCAAGAACCAAGCAGCGAGGGAACACGTTGTATCGAAACAATCGCGACGGTACTTTCGGCGATGTGACAGACGCGGCCGGAGTAAGGAGCGGCAGTTTTGCTATGGGGGCTGTGGCTGCCGATTTCGACAACGATGGCGACCAGGATTTGATGACCAGTAATTTCGGTGTTACAGAATTATTTATTAACAATGGCGATGGTACATTTGTGCTTGAGACCGATTCAGTCGGAATCGGCAGTGTACCCCGATTTGGTTCAGGCATTGCGTGCTTAGATATTGATAACGATGGGCTTCTCGACTTGTTCGCGAGCAACTATGTAGAGTTTTCTTTTGACCAATATGGTGAGGCTCCTCGATCATCGCCCTATCCGCCTGGCCCAAAGGATTTCCCACCAGCCCCAGACTGTTTGTATCGCAATCTCGGCGACGGAACGTTTGCCAACATTAGTATTTCATCGGGTATCGCTGCGGCAGCAGGTCCCAGTATGGGCATCGTATGTGGAGATTTTGATGGCGACAACGATGCCGATATCTTTGTGTGTAGTGACGCAGCCCCGAATCAGTTTTTCGTTAATGATGGATTGGGACATTTTGTCGATTCTGCGTTACTGGCTGGCTTGGCGTTTGATTTTGGAGGGAATGCCAACGGGAGCATGGGAGTCGACGCGGGAGATTATGATAACGACGGGCGAATCGATCTTTTGATTACGAACTACACTGGGCAAATGCCAGTGCTGTATCGGAATTTGGGTGACGGGCTATTCGAAGATGTCAGTCGCGTGTCTCGTGTTGGACGCACAGTCCTTGCGCACACGAATTGGGGCGTTGGGCTGGTAGATTTCGATAATGATCGCGATCTGGATGTCTTTTTTGCGAACGGGCATTTTTTAAAAAACATTGAATTGATCGATGACCGCACGACATATTGCGTACCGAATACACTAATGCTCAACGACGGTCGAGGCGTCTTTAGCGATGGTTCGAAGTCCGCAGGGCCTGGACTTGAAATTTCAGAAAGTAGCCGTGGGGCTGGCTTCGACGATTTCGATCACGATGGTGACATCGACTGCGTTATTCTCAATGCCAACTCTCGGCCAACCTATTTGGTAAATCGGTCGGAAAACATCGGGAATTGGATCGGCATTCGATTGATTGGCACATCGTGCAACCGTGATGCGATAGGGGCTAGCGTGCAAATTTCAGCCGACGGAATCAAGCAAATAGCGATGGTCCATGCAGGGCGCGGTTATCAAAGTCATTATGGGACCGAACTTCATTTTGGTTTAGGAAAAGAAACCCAAGTCGATTCGATTCTTGTAACGTGGCCAGGCGGGAAACAGGAGACCTTTTTAGGTAACGATATCTTTCGGACTCTTCGATTGGTACAAGGACGAGGAAAGCCGGTAACGGGCGAATAGCTATTGTGGTCACAGCGATGCTGGGGCTGGTGAATCGATCACGGAGCGATCGGCCACAATGGTGTTATTGTTGGGATCGTCCACGGCCCTCAATCAGTATCATGAAAGCGGAATCGCAATCGAAGAATTCTGTCTTTCCATTCGACCAGGTCACCTGGTATTTCGACAATGGATCGCTTCCGGTGCCAAAATAGGTCCGGATACCATATGAGCTTTCGTAGCCCTTGCCAGACGTCAACACGTGTGTTTGGGTTTTTCCCGTCGCCGAGACTGCGATAATCTTTGCGCCCATTGCATCTCGGTTAACGCGTGTTCCGATCAACCTAACAGAGTATCCGTTGTTTTCCATGGGGGACTCCGTTCGACCTACAGTCGGTCTCGCATTGATATTGAGGACAACTAAGTCCACGTCGCCATCGTTGTCGAGGTCGTCGAACGCTGCCCCGCGACTACTTTCGATGACTTGCAATGCGCTGCCAGCCTCCTTGGTGATATTGGTAAAGTGACCATGTCCATCGTTTGCAAGTAGGTAGTTGGTGACCTTGACATCGGTTCGGTCATCGATGAATCGAATATTATCGAGGAAGTGTCCGCATGCGACAAACAGATCGCGATCGCCATCATTGTCAAAATCGATTCCGCCTACGCCCCATTTGACGTGCGCCTTCAATGTGTAATCGATTCTAGCGAGGTTGGTGGAGTCGGCGAACAAGCCTGGACCAACGGCTTGATACAGGACCAGCATCTCGTCTTGGTAGGTAGTCGTAATCAAATCCAACTGTCCATCACCGTCGAAGTCAGCGTAATCGATCCCCATAGTGCCATTGCTTCTACCGAGCCGATCGACAGCCACTCCAGCAATGAGGCCTTCCTCTTGAAACCTGCCCGTCCCATCGTTGATGAGTAAAAAGTTTGGTTTTTGGTCATTTGCCACAAACACGTCCATGTCTCCATCCCCGTCAAAATCAGCGCTAAGAACACCCATACCAGGTGCACGCAATTGGCTGATACCTGACCATTTGGACACGTCTGTAAAGCTTCCATCACCGTCATTTCGA
>JAYVBW010000069.1:0-22474 GCA_043750255.1 Pirellula sp. | reverse complement strand
GCCGAATCTGCATAAGCGGAATCGGTATCTAAGGTTTTGCGAATGATCCAACCCAACTTGCGATGGGGATCTACTCCAACGCCGAAAAGTTTGACGTGCGAATCTAAAATAAAGTCTCCCTTGAGTTTTTTCCAAACCATATGAAAGTGGTCTTTGTTTGCCCACATGTTGGTTCCTGAACCAACAATTTCGTACGATTGGGTATCGCTATCGAAAGAAGCGGAGCCAGGCTTGCTTACAGCCCCGACATCGGACGCACTTTCAAATTCGCCAATAGGAGTTATCAAGGCAACCGGCTTTCTTTGCCGTGCAAGCTCGACAAGTTTTTCTGCGCCTGCGGAGTTGACGCCTGGATAGTCTTGCCAAATCCACTGCAGCATTTCTGGGAGAATGGCGCCGCCATGGTCGTCGGAATGGCCACCGTCGCCAAAGACATGGGCCATGTCATATTTCTTTTCGTTGAGTGCGGCAACCATGGCTTGGTTTTGCAAATGCCAATCTCGATCGAGATCGTTCGGACTTCGATTGTCATTGACGCCATCTTGTAGGAAGACTCGAATCGGCTTTGGAGCTGCATCTCGGACCAATTGCGGATAGACATGCCCACCGTGAATATTGGTAAAGCTACCGATGAGGCTTATCACATTGCGAAATTGATCGGGCCGTTGCCATGCTACAGTGAAAGCACAAATGCCACCACTGCTTGAACCGCCGATAGCCCTGCCTTTGGGATCGGTTGTGAGGTTGTACTTTGCTGCTACTTCAGGCAGGATTTCGTCAATGAGCATCCTTGCGTACTTGTCGTCGAGCACATCGTATTCTCGGTCGCGGTTGTCTGGGTTGCCGGTTCCAATGCTATCTGGGAATTCTGTACCGCGTTGTCCCGGTGTGATATAGATTCCGATCGTAACCGGGATGAGTTTCTTCGCGATCAAGTTCTCCAAAACTTGCGGTACCCGAAGAACGCCATTTGGATTGATCGCGCGAGCACCATCTTGAAAAACGAGAACACAAGCGGGTTGCTTGGAGTCGTACTGCGATGGGACAGAAACCCAGTATTTGCGTAGGGTGTTCTCTATAATTTTGCTCTGAAAAAGGAATGGGCCTGTTAGTTGCCCCTCCGGGATGTTGGTTTGCTTTTTGGAGTCTTCGCCGAGTTCGTAGCGAACCTGCGGTTGAGGTTCACGTCGTTTCGCTGCGTCCTGCGAAAAGACGTTGCCGACGGCGAAGATCAAAACGAAAACTAGTCCAAAAAATCGCAGCTGAGAGGTCATAATTCACGTGTGCAAGAAACAGGGGAGAATGGTGGTTTAAAACACATCATTCGACGGTATTCAAAAGCAAGCGACCCTATTCTATCAGCCGAGCCAAGTGACGTTGGACGCAGTGCGAGCGAATCTGGAATTTAAGTAGCGTTCTCGAAACAAAATACAGCAGGAACATGAGGCGGGATTTTGGTAAGGCGTGGGTCATACGTGTAAAAAAACGATGCAAGATCGACCAGCTTGGTTTAAGGGGGACCAAATGACTAACGCATAAAAATGCACTCGATTCAATTTTAGCCTTTTCGCAGTTTATTAAAATCGCCAGTACTATTGGCACGGTTGATGCATCTGAGTCTAGACCGACAGTTTGACTTTGGCACATGTACCGGTAGCGAGATGCCCTAGGGCAATCGCAAAGCAGACTTGGTGCACTAATTCACTTTTTGACTGTCAAGAAATAAAAGCAGATTACGGATTTTTTACCAAGCAAGTTCATGTGGAACGGGAGTCAACGAGATGAGTGGCAAGACAGATAAGATAAAAGGTCGAATCAAAGAGGCCGCCGGTGTTTTGATTGGAAATGAAAAACTTCGCGAGGAAGGCAAAGCCGACCAAGCGGTCGGTGAAGTCAAGGAAGTTGTCCAAAAAGTAGCAGACTCGGTAAATGAAGTTGTGAAAAAAGTTTCTAAGAAATCCTAATGCCCTGTTTTCTCATCACGTGATCAATCTAAATTTTCGAGTGGTGAAAATTGGATCGGTTGGTTGAGGCGTGATCTGCCAACTAGTCGCCCAGTTCCAAATCAAATTTTGGCATTGTCACAACTGCTGAATCCAGCGACCCCTTGGAAAGGTAAAAAACATGAAACACTATCGTCAACTATTCATTCTCTTAGCCGCCGCGCTACTCACACTTCCTGCCTGCGAGCAAAAGCCAAACGCCAATAAAACGGATGGGATTAAAGATGCGTTGGATGCTCGCCCGAACGAAGAGATGCGTGATTTAGGCGAAGACATTGGAAAAGCGGCCAAGGATGTCGGCCGAGACATAAAAGATGCGTTTAAAGTCAAGTGAGCCCGAATAGGGCAACCGCTATTGAAAGTCGAATCCGATCCGACATAGTTCAACTGGAACTTGCTGTCCACTCAAATGTTTTCTTGAGATTATTTAGGTGACTATGCGTATGGCATTGGGTTCCATCCTTGTTTCCGGTCATAGACGCGTTTGCTGTTCTCAGCGGAAATGCAAGATGGTAGAATTGATTGAGAATAAGGTGGACTAGCTATCAAGAGTTCGAGAAATCCCACAAGAACTTGAAATGACTGAAAACGTCGAATTCCTAAATCCGCGCCTCGTTGGCGACCGCTTCGCCGATCACGCGATACCGTTGGAAGTGCTTAAGGATCTCTCTGCGCTCGAAGAATTGATCGTCGAAGTTGCCAAATGGCATTTTCTGCAAGAGAATTCTGAACGTAAACGGATTCCCAAAGGTTTTGCTGAGCAAGTTTCGTTGAAGATAACGGAAATCGGCGAAGGGAGTGCAATACCCAAAATCGTATTGTCAATCGCATCAATCACCAACACGCTTTTCCCTGTCGATCATCGGGACTCTTTCGAAAAAGCACGCGAATCGATTATTGCAGCTGTGGATGCGGCTGAAAAAGGAGAGTCTATAGCGGGTATTCTTAAAGACAATCACTTGGCCTATTTCGATCGAATTGGCCGGAGTTTGCGAAGTGGCGAATCGCTCGAGTTGAATTACGCAGATCCAAGTCGACCAGCGAGACTAAACAAGATCACGAGGCGGAATCTGACTCTTGCGGCAAGCTCCGTCCAGGAATATACCGACGAAGTCAATATACGTGGTACCATCTGCGAGGCCGATCAGCGCAAGGGACGCTTTGAGTTGCAACTGATCGATCAGAGCGTGATTCGAGCTCCTATTCAATCGGAACACTTGGAAACAATTTTAGATGCATTCAATCGCTACAAGAGCGGCATCAAGGTCGCCATCGATGGAGTCGGCGTATTTGATCGTCGAAGTAAGCTGGTCGAATTGGAGTCAGTGGAGCATATCAGTCTCTTAGATCCGATGGACGTTGCTTCGCGACTTGACGAGTTCCGAACGCTCAAGAACGGATGGTTCGAAGGCAAAGGCGTTGCACCGAAAAGTGAGCACTTGGATTGGCTGGCCGATCAATTCGAATCGAACTATCCCGATAACCTGGCTTCGCCATACCTTTACCCAACGGCCGAAGGTGGAGTTCAAGCAGAATGGAGCCTAGGCACATGGGAAACAACGCTCGAAATCGATCTGCTTTCAAAGAAGGCGTATTGGCATGCGATGAATACGGCGTCAGACGACGATGTAGAAAAAGCCATCGACCTTGGTCAGCTCGATGGTTGGAAGTGGATTGCTGAGGAAGTAACTAGAGTTGCTGGAAGTCGGAGCCAATGAATTCAAGCACGATCCTAATCCGGCAAGTCCACCCAAGTTTCGTCCAAATGGGCCGAGTCACTTCTCAAGCGTTCCGGCCAACGACCAAGGACGTGAGCAAATTGTCAACTTACGATGGCGATCTCATTGATGCCGAGTCGGCTTTTCAGCACTACACCGAAACTCTCGGTCA
This sequence comes from Pirellula sp., assembly GCA_043750255.1. GTDB lineage: Bacteria > Planctomycetota > Planctomycetia > Pirellulales > Pirellulaceae > JBKCUI01. The sequence continues at coordinate 18,581 of JAYVBW010000069.1, read as the reverse complement.
CGAGTCGGAGGGAGGGATGGGCTTTTTAGTTCAGGAGTGTCAGACGCTAGAACTGAAAGTTGAATCCGACCCGGTACCGTTTCCAGAACATGTACTCATCGATTTTTCTGCGCACGGTCGCAAGCAGACTGAGAACATCAGCAAAAAGCTGAAGTCGTTCGCCGAGTCACGCGGCTGGTTGTAATTCCACAACCCAATTTTTAGCGGTGGCAGTGTTTCAATGTCGGTCTAAACTGGGAGCCTTGCGTTGTTTTCGTGCCCTTGAGTCTCAATATCGTGAGAGGGAGACCTATACTAGGCGGGGTTGATTCTCGGTTTGCCCGTTCGACGAATTTCATCGACTAAATCCGATAGCTCATGATCTAGATGCAATCGAACCTTGGACTCGGCAAGTACATTGCGAACGATTGGAAGCCGAACGGTATCTTTGTCTCTCGATTTAAGATTGGAACTGGAAGGATAATGTCTTTGCAGATGATATCGCCAATTCCAGCGGAATCGAATCTCGTTTGCAGTGACTTAGTAAATGACTCGCGTTTGTGAGCCTTGGGCTTACCTCCAACCAATTGCTCGAATAACTGCTCAATCGCTTCTTGGCAATCGCGCACTTTGACAAATGCGGGTTCGGTTAGCTGAATCTGGTTGCCGCGCGTGTCAATAAACTTCTGCAACGTTTCAAGCGTAGTTATCCGTCCTTGCTCGGCATCGATGCGAGCGGAAAAACTCTTCTTGATCTCGCCCAGGATCTTGGCATCGTCTCCCTTGGTTCCAAAGAAGTGACGAACTCGCTCGTTGTCTGCTACCATTCGCGACTGCAGGAAGCCGCGATCAGGAACCAGTAGGACAACGCCAATGTTGACCGATTCTCGACGTGCCAGGTCGGGGCAGTATTGAACAATGCTGTAGTGGCCTTTTGTGGGATTCATGATTTATCTCCGTCAGAAAGGTCTATAGTGAGTTGGGGAGGATCGAACAATCTTGATTCAATCGATTCGGCAACGAACTCTGCACGTTGAACTAAGTAATCTGCCAACGCAGATCGCACGTTGGGTTCCAATTGCCATTCGTGGGGGATTAACCCCACCGCATCCTCGAGCCTAAAATCCATGGCTCGCAGTGAAAGCTTATCGTCTTCGCTGCTTTCCCTACTGAAGAATACGTTATCTAAGTTTACTCGGTTTGATGGCAGATAGTAGCGGTCGGTATTTCGCAGCCAAGTATCGATCACAACCAATCCCGAAACCGCCTCTGGATTATCGATTTTTTCGAGTAATCGCTTGTCTTTGCCCCAGGTGGCCCCATACTCGGATCGAGTAATGAATGCCGGTCCTGGCTCCGCCTTACCACTTTTGAAGAACGGCAAGTCGTCGATCTCAGTGATCTCGATGACTGCATAGTCGAAAGTTGGCAGCCCAAGTTTAGCCGCAAGGTGCGTGCCTAGAAAATCCTTTGCCAACGCATGAGGGCCATCGGGATTACCAAGCGCTTTGAGGTATCCCGGTCCAGCATCCGTTCCAACTATCAACGTGCCTGCTCCGGAATTCACATGGTTTATAAACTGTGTGACTTCGGTCGGTTGCCACTTGGAAGTGGAATGCCAAGGTATACTGATCGTCATCGGCATTCACTCTAGTCAATATCCAAGGGTGGCAAGCTGTTGACGATCTTCATGGTTTCGAGGCTGACGGTGACGACACGTTGGAAGAGTTCGAGTGGGTAGCGGGGGTTGTTCATTGTTTCTGTTGCCCAGAGATTGGCGTCGTTGACGATGCCACTGTCCTTGTCCGTGGTGACCGCTTGGCGCTCCATCACCCAGTCGATAGCGGGCTTGCCGTTGACCACGTAGTCGTACGCTTCCAGCGGGATGCCGGTGACGGTAATGGTCTCGTTGTAGATCACGGTCGATTTGTCGTTGACGCTCTTGCCGGTCTCCAGGTCTTTGCGTTTCGGGTGCTTCATCTTGACGACGGGAAACTGCTCGGGCTTCATGGTAGATAGTTTTCCAACACTACCCGTGAGTTCGAACTGGACCGGATAGCACTCGACCGTTTCGTAGTTTAGATGCCAGTGAGCCAGATCGCGCCCCGCCTTTGAAAACGCTTGAAAGTCCTCGAACTTTTTGACGGCTGGAATGCGGGGTAATTCTTTGCTGAGGTTGTCGGCGTAGCGAGTACGGTAGTCTGACAAATGAAGGAGACAGTAAGTATAGCAGAAAACACAATGCTTGGATCTTTTCTCTTCGCTTGCGTTACTCAATGAGCTAGAATGGCGAGAGAATGTAGTGGGGACGATTACAGAGCTTTTAGCGGATTGATCTGTGCTAGGAAAGTCCACCTAGTACGCCTGTGCTGTCACCTAGTTTTTGCGATGGTGCGCCAAAGCGTTCGAGCATCGCAAGCCACAAATTGTTTAATGGTGTCTCCTCAGGATATCGGATATACCTACCGGTTTTGATGGTACCACCACCGTTTCCCGCCATGATCAACGGCAAATCGTGGTGGTTGTGTCGGTTCGGATCAGAAATGGCACTACCGTATGCAACCATGCAGTTATCCAACAACGTGCCATCACCTTCCTTCACCGTTTTGAGTTTACTAATTAGATACGCGAACTGCTGCATGTGATACACACTAATCGCCTTGAGTTTGTCGATGTTCTCCTGCTTGTTCTGATGGTGCGAGATAGAGTGATGACCCTCATTGACACCCACCATCCTGTACTTTTGTTCGCTCCCCTCCCTGGCAAACATAAACGTGCAGATGCGTGTTACGTCTGTCTGAAATGCCAAAACCATCAAATCGCACATCAAACGAATGTGTTCGGTCAGATCAGACGGCACACCGTCGGGCCGAGATACATCGTCAGGCAGGATTACGGGTGAGAGCTTGTCCGCCCGAACGATCCGTTGCTCAACCTCGCGAACGCCCGTCAGATACTGGTCCATTTTCTGTTTGTCGGCACCACCGAGCGAGCGTTGAAGATCTTTTGCATCCTCAAGAACTAAATCCAAAACACTAGCGCGTAACTCGCGGCGCGATTGCGTGACTGCGTCATTAGCTTGATCTGAAAAGAGGCGATCGAAAACGCGCTTCGGGTTAACTTCTGTTGGTAATGGCGATGTGGCGTTGCGCCATGCAAGTGTATGCTCGTAGACACATGAGTAACCACTGTCACAATCACCGGCTCCCTTGTAGGCTTCAATGGCGATCTCAAGTGATGGAAGCCTGGTCCTATCGCCCAATCGCAAAGCTGCCACCTGGTCCGCAGATTGCCCCGCCTGAAAATTAACACCTGCCGTTTTCTTTGGCTGGGCTCCAGTTAAGAACGCACCCCCGGCACGAGCGTGGTCGCCGCCACCATCCCCGTTGGCCCGGCCTTTGTCGCAGGTCAGTCCACCGAAAACGATCATTTCCTTTCGGTGCTCGGCCATCGGCTCGAGGCTCGGCGTCAACTCGAAATTCTCTCCTTCGGTCGTTGGCATCCAATTAGGCATATAGGCACCCTGTGGAATGTAGACCCATGCCATTCGTTTGGGAAGAGTCGCAAGTCCATCTGCGGCGATCGATCTTGGTTGCATGACGTCCAACATGGGCAAAGCCATGCTTGCACCCAAACCACGCAAAATCGTACGCCTAGAAAGTGGGCTTCTCATTTCGTTTCTCCTGTCAATGTTACGGATGCTGTAGTTCGCATTTGGAAAGGATCACTCTTGACGATTTCTATTAAAAGCGTCGAGAACTTATAATTATTGGATTCCAAGGCCACCATTATGTTATCGACAGAACACTGGTCGTAATATTCTAAACCTCTACCAATCGCGTAGGTTAGCATCTTTTCTACGATGCAGCGAACAAATATTTCCTTCTGTCCCCGCAAGATCTCCTTTAGCTCATCAGGACCATTGAAAGTCCGCCCACCTGGCAGCACGCCGGAAGGGTCCACTTCAAATTCACCATCCTTGTTCCGCCAACTTCCAATCGCGTTAAAATTCTCAAAAGCAAAACCAAGCGGATCCATCTTAGAATGGCAGGAAGCACACATCGCATTCTCTCGATGTTGTTCCATCACTTGACGTACACTGCCCGTGAGTATTTTGTCTTCCGCTAGGGGCGGCACATCGGCCGGTGGGGGCGGTGGCGGAGTGTTGAGAATTTGTTCTAACACGAACTTACCTCGCTTTACAGGAGATGTACGTGTTGCATTCGAGGTCAATGTCAAGATGCTCGCTTGAGTCAGGATCCCACCACGATGTGGTGGAGCTGGGACTCGAATGAACTCCTTTCCCCTGATATTCGGAACTCCATAGAGCTTGGCTAGCGGTTCGTTTACAAAGGTGAAATCGGCGCTCAAAAGGTCGAGGATGCTGTGCTCCTCGCGAACGATTTCTCTGAAGAAAAGGAGGCTCTCGCGAACCATTGCTTGCCGCAGTTCTGGCGTGAACTCTGGGAACATAACGGGATCGGGCGAAGAGATATCTAATTTCCGCAATGCTAACCATTGCTCGGCAAAGTTTTCAATAAACGAGTTCGATTTCGGGTCCTTAACCATGCGTTTGACTTGGTCATCCAATTCCGTTCGCAACTTTCCGGTTGCCGCGAGCGTAATCAAGTCGTCATCCGGCATGCTGTTCCAAAGGAAATAGGAAAGTCGACTGGCCAAGTCGTATTCATTGACGGCATACGTAACACCTGGTTCGACATCGCGAGGATCCAGTTCAACTCGAAACAAAAAGTAGGGGGATACCAGCACACGTAATAGTGCTGCACGCACACATAACTCAAAACGCTGATTCTGCTTGGCAACAATATCGTACAGCGACAGACAATGCTCCACTTCAAACGGTCGAACGGGCCGGCGAAAGGCTTTCGAGGCAAAGCGAACGACAATCTCACTTGCGGCCTCTCGTGGAGTAATTCCATCTTGATGAGCCATCAAACGATCGTAGGTTTCCGGCCGTTTCGGCGGTGGCGGATTTTCCGGCCCATCGGTGTCAATGCTTCTAACGAATAGCGTTCTCGTTGCAATCCCATATGCCTTTAGCGAAGCGGCCGCTTTATCCGCTGCCTCCCGTGCCGCCTGGCGAGCTTCCCGATTACCCTGTCCATTTTGGAAGATTCGGGAATTCGCAATCCCCTCTTGCTCTCCTTTTGTCTTGATGAGCGCAGCGATTTCGGCTTTCGCTTCTTCGGTCTCGATGTCTGCAGGAAGTGAATCGTAGGGGTTTAGGAATAGCACTCCAACTCTGTAACTACCTTTCTTAAGTCGGGCGGTCATCGGAATCACGGTTGGATTATCCTTTGTTCCAGGAATCTCGAAGTCCGCAGATTCAATGACTTCGTTCGTTGCCTGGAACGTGAGGCGTATTTTTGCTTTGGCTACTTCGGCACCGGATTGATCGGCATCCACCTTTGCATGAATGATGTAGTCACCCTCTTCGAAAGCAATGAAACCAGATTGTTCGATCATCGTCGTAGCGGAAGAAGGTCTAAGCTGACCGACTCGCGATGAGGTTCGTTTAGGAGGGTCCATTATTACGATCGCTTCTTCCAAAATAGACTCAGCGGCAATCAAATACTTTTCCGCCAATAGCGGCGAGAAGCTCAGAACGTCGCCAATGTTGTCGAAGCCATAGCCCACATCATCTGCCGGAAAATCGTCGGCAGGCCGGAAATCGATCCCGATTAGATCGCGGATGGTATTGTTGTATTCGGTCTTATTGAGCCGCCGGATCGTCACGCGACCAGCATTGGTTTCTCTGTCGGGCTTACCGCAATCCAGATTCGACAATATGCTATCAATTGCTTTGACCGCACGTTCGACTTCGTCTGCGGGTGGTTGCGGTTTTTCCTTGGGAGGCATTTCATGCGTTTCGAGCATGTTGATTACGTTTTCCCAAATCTTGCGATCTTTGAGCAAAGATAGTTCGTCCTTGTATTTGTCCAACGTTAAGTCCGCTTTGGCTTCACCGTTCCCATGGCAATTGAAACAATTTTTGATAAGGAACGGACGAAGTTCTTTTCGGAATGAACCATCAGCTTGGTCGTCCGATATGGGGCCATCGAAGCTAATCGCCATGGGAATCAAACCCACAATAACTAGAATTGGTAAGGCAAATACTTTACATCGCATTCGGATTGCGCTCTTCAAGGATGAATAAATTAATGAATCGTTTTTAACTAACGATGGGCCTTGGACATTCCGTGTCCAAGGAAAAAACTAGGGTGGGGCGGTTGGTTGTAGGCTACATTCTGCCAAGCGATCGACAAACGGTATTGCGAATCATGCATCAAAGTTGGCATTCGGTACTCGGTAGGTATTGTAGTCGAAAAGATGCGCAACTCGCGACTATCCGACGTGCGGGCGATCAATTCCTCTCGCCAGTCACCCAGGATATCGGCAGAAAGGCATGGATTCGATTTACTTCCGTTATTGGAAGCAAGACCAAGTGCTCGACCGTCAAACAGTATCTCTTGACGACCAGCTTCGTAATCCCATTTTACAATATTGACGCCGTCCAACAACTCTCTCAAAAGGTCGCCGTCCCACCAAATCGCCATATTTTGGGAGCTAGGCCGCGGTCCGATGTCTTCCCGTTCCTCCAATCCCACGCGGCCAACACGGTGCGCGTGTAGTAGCCGCGGCACATGACGACGCTGGGACGTTGACCGTCAAGATAAGCAATACATGCCAGGAATCGGTCGATACGATTTCCATAGTTGTCGCCCCACACTGTATTCATTTGTTCTGGAGTGGGACTATGGGTATCCGGGTGTCGCTGCGGTATGTAGTCGACCGTCGACATTGCCGCTCCGGTCAAACCGTTGAAGACCGTTAGATATTCGGGTCCTTTGAGAATGTAGCCAAATCGGCCGCGCGGATCAGGTTGTCGCTGTCGCCCGGCAGCTCGTGGCGTGTTGTCTGTTGGTGCGGAATTGATACCTTCGACTGGAGCGGCAGTTGGATGTTGGCGATGGTCAGCAGTTGCATCGCCGATCACTATGCCAACTCCGTCGATGGTTCCATCGGCTGTCTTGCAAACCAATTCAGCCTTACCGTCTCCGTCGAGGTCATACACCATGAATTGAGTGTAATGTGCCCCCTCCCGAATGTTCTTGCCAAGATTGATGGCCCACAGAAATGTGCCATTCAGTTTGTATGCATGCAGGATTGGCTCGTCGGTAAATCCACCTTGCGAGTTATCTCGGCCACGGCCGGTCATGTGAACGATGATCTCGTACTCACCGTCACCATCTAGGTCCGCTGGTGAAGCATCGCCAGCGGTGTAGCCGATTGGCGTTTGCAACGGGATCGGCACTACCAGTCTGTCGATAGACGTTGAATCCCAGTTCCTGTGGCTCCGTACCTAGAAGTCGCCAACTAAGGAAAACACCGATGTCCTCTCCTTGATTGATCCCAACCAAACCGCGATCGAGTTTTTCCATTTGCCGTTGCCCAAGTGCATTAACGGCAAACGCAATTCCCAGCGACACTACTATCGCTAACCATTTGAAAAATCTCATAAGTTGAGTGTTTCCATTGAGTTCCATCGTTCGCAAGTTCGTAACAACACTTCATCTGCGGGCCAAACCATCGCAAGTGTAACTGCCACGGTCCCTCCGTACACGGTAGAAAAGTGGTCTGCGGATGGGAATTTAGGAAGGGATAACGCAAACCACATGCAGAAGTGTTATCAGGATGATACAATCCATCGGAATATTTAGCCCAGTTTCACTGAATTGCTTCCTATAGAAAGTACGGCATGACTACAGACGGATCAGCCCAAGCGGATTTGGATCGATTGCAACGTGCTCGAGAACAAATCCTCGGTCAACTGTCCAAAACCATCGTCGGACAACTCGAAGTAGTCGAACAACTGCTCATCAGCGTCTTTGCAAGAGGCCACTGCTTGCTGGAGGGCGTACCGGGCTTGGCGAAAACGCTCATGATCAGTTCGCTCGCCAAAACATTGAATTTGTCCTTTAGTCGAATCCAGTTCACTCCCGACTTGATGCCCGCTGACATCACCGGCACCGAAATCATTGAAGAAAACCGTTCGACCGGTGCTCGAGAACGACGATTCATGGAGGGACCGCTTTTCGCAAATGTGATCCTGGCCGACGAAATCAATCGAACGCCGCCAAAAACCCAAGCCGCCTTACTTGAAGCGATGCAGGAACGACAAATCACAATCGGACGTGTTCGCCACACGCTCGCCGATCCTTTCTTTGTTCTCGCAACCCAAAACCCGATCGAACAGGAAGGCACCTATCCGCTACCTGAGGCTCAACAAGACCGGTTTATGTTCAAAGTGCATGTAACCTACCCGAGTTTCGCTGATGAATTCGAAGTAGCTCGCCGCACTACTGGCAAAAGCTCGTCGGAAATCGAAGCTGTCCTCACCGGCGCCGAGATCCTTAGTTTGCAGGAGTTCATTCGCGGTATCGAAGTCTCCGAAAATGTCATTCGCTACGCACTCGCAATCGTTCGTCAAACGCGCGTCGGACAAGAAGGCATCCCTGACTTCGTTCGCGATCAAGTCGCTTGGGGAGCCGGACCTCGAGCCGTGCAGTTTCTGATCCTTGGTGCAAAAGCTAGGGCAGCTTTGTCGGGGCGGTCGCATGTTGATACCAGCGACGTTCAGTTCTGTGCCAAGCCGGTGCTTCGACATCGAATGGTGGTCAACTTCGCCGCCGAGAGCGATGGCATCACAAGCGATGCTGTCATCGATCGAATCATTTCCAACACTCCAACTGCCCAAGACGAATTGCTACGCGATGCCCGATTCCAAAGAATACTTGCATCCTGAAGCCATTCGACGCATTGCGTCGATGGAGCTTCGGGCACGCAATATCGTTGAGGGCTTCCTGTCGGGCATGCATCGCAGCCCTTACTTTGGCCAATCGGTCGAGTTCGTGCAACACCGCCAATACGTGCCTGGGGACGATCTTCGGCACATCGATTGGAAGGTCTGGGGACGACAAGATCGGCTATACATCAAACAGTACGAGGAGGACACAAGCCTCCGGTGCACACTGTTGTTGGATGCGTCCGCAAGTATGTCCTACGGGCGGGGGTCGCTGAATAAATTCGATTATGCGGCGACCATCTGTGCATGCCTTGCTTACCTCACTTTGCGACAACAAGATGCGGTTGGCCTCACCATCTTTGATCAAAAGATCCAGTCAAGGCTCCCCTGGCGTTCGAGCCGTTCCCATTTGCAAAGCATCTTTCGTTCGTTGCAGCAAACGACTCCGAAAGACAAGACCAATTTGACCAAGGTTTTTCGAGAAATAAACGAGTCCTACCCGAAGCGTTCGTTGATGGTCATTGCGTCCGACTTTCTAGGTAGCGAAGCGGAAACTCTCAAAGGACTTGCGGCTCTCAAACGTTCCGGACACGACATTTTGGTTTTCCATATTATGGACGACGACGAGCTCGACTTCCCTTTCAACGACTCTACACGTTTCGAGGGGATGGAATCGACGGACGCGCTTACTTGTAACCCACGCGCACTTCGGGAAGGCTACCTGGAATCCCTGCAACGCTTCCTCGATCGCGTGCGACATGCATGTGCAAGCTATCAAATCGACTACCAGCTCATCCGAACGAGTCGGCACATGGACGCTTCTTTGACCGCGTATCTGACCTCGAGAATGGCACACATGAGGAAAAAGTAACCGACTATGCAGTTCGTATTTCAACCACTTGCTTGGGGCTTTCTGCTGGTACTAGTGCCATTGTTGATCCATTTAATCAACTTGGTACGCCATCGCCGAACGCAGTGGGCGGCTATGGAATTCCTGCTGGAGAGCTATCGCAAACTTCGGCGTTGGGTCTGGCTCAAACAAGCTCTGCTCATCGCATCTCGCATGTTAGCAGTCGCCATCGCTGTTGCCATGCTCGCGCAATGGGTCAGCGGTTCGCGATGGCTAGCCATGATCAGCCAGTCGACTACCCACCACTACGTCATCCTCGATGACTCTGCGTCCATGAGCGACACGTCATCGAAGGGGACTGCGTACCAATCCGCGTTGGGTGCCGTTCAATCGATCGCCTCCAACGCGAACACACAAGACGGTTCTCATCTGCTGACGGTGATTCGGTCTTCACGAGCTGCACTTGCATCGGCCAAAAGCAAAGACACACAATCCAACATTGCGGCAGACTCGCAAACAACGAGACAAGTAAATGAAACCGCATCCCAAGGGAAAAATGCAACCCCGCTCGCGGACTCGATCGCCGAGTTGCTCGCGAGAACGATTCCTTCCGACCCATCGAGCTTGCTCAGTAAGATCAACTCCACGGCACCGAGCTCTCTCGACAGCAGTTTGGGTGACTCCATGGAATTGATTTTGCCACTTTTACAACAAGCGACGTCCGAAAAAGCGATCGTCTACTTGATGAGTGACTATCGCACCAAAGATTGGAGCAACCCAGCATTGCTCAAACAAAAATTGCAATCGCTTGCCAGTACAAATGTGGAGCTGCAGCTAATCGATTGTGTTGCTGAACGGCACGAGAATCTCACCCTCGTGTCGGTGCTACCGCAGAAAGAGGTTTTAGCTGCGGGCGTCCCAGCCATGATCAATATCGCAGTTCGCAATAATGGCATCGCGCCGGTTAGGAACGTCGCCGTGCGAGTCAATGCCGTCGACTATTCCGATCGCCAACTGGAACCGATGCCAAACGCCGCTTTTTCTGGTTTGTTGACGGAGTTGCCACCTGTATTGATCGATCGAATCGAACCGGGTGAATTGGTCACTCGGCATGTTCAAATTCTTTTCCCAAAGAGCGGCTCTCATGTGGTTGAAGCCCAGTTGCCACCCGACTCTTTGAATGCGGACAACAGTGCTCGCTGCGTTTTGGATTTGCAAGATGGACTTCGCGTCCTTTTGATTGACGGAGACTCGACGGGAAAGCATTCCTTCTTTTTTGAATCGGCATTAAATCCGGGCGGCAGTGCCAAGACTGGATTGATTATGTCACGCGAGGGTACTGAATTTCTAAGGGACTCCGATTTGGCTGCCATTCAAAACTATGCATGTATCATCTTGCAAGCGGTCCCATCACTCGATCCTCGCGCGCTTGAAAACTTGCATAAGTATGTCTCGCGTGGTGGTGGACTAGCTGTCTTCTTTGGCGAACAAATGTCCATGGCTGACTATTTGCGTTACAACTCGGTTTGGACCAAACCGATTGCGGCCGCAGAGAACGCGACGCCGCTTCTGCCATTCACGATTAAAGGAGCTGCCGATCTCGCGCAAGTTGCTGGCGACACCAAGCCGGACCTAATTGCGGACAACCATCCGATTTTTGAGCCGTTCTTTGGCCTAAGCAACTCGCCGTTTCAGTTTGTCCGAATTCAACGCTACATTGAACTCGACAAGGAAATAGGCGACTCGCCAATTGCGAATGGCAGGAACAACGCATCGACTTGGAAGTCGGTTGCGACACTCCGTAATGGACAGCCGATTATCGTGGACCATTCCATTGGGGAGGGGCGTGTGCTTTTCGGCCTTACGGCTTTCGACCGCCAATGGACGAACTGGCCACAAGATCCAACGTTCGTGGTCGCAGCGCTCAAGATGGTGGGTTACCTGTCGTCGTTCCGAACGCCGGATACTGCTCGCTTTGCTGGAACGCCCATGCGTTGGGATTTCTCATCACAGGAAATGTTGCCTGAGATCCAAGTACTATGTCCACCTCCCATCGGATCCGGAACTAAAGCATTGCTTAGCCTCAACGCTTCTCCCGCAGGCGAATCGGCCTTTCAGGCGTCTCTGAATGCTCGGTCCAATCAAGACACAGATGAATCGATTCGCGCGATTATGTCTGCCGGAAATTTTGAATGGTGGGGGACATCCATTCAAGGCGGACGTATGGTAAAGAACATCGCTCGTAACACGCCGCCTGTCGAAGGCGAAACAGAAAAGATTGCGCTCGTCGATTTGAATCGCACTTTGAACGGAGTCAAGTTCGTTTATAAATCGTCCGAATCGCTTGGTGCGAATACAGCTTTAGCTGGCTTCGCTAATCGAAACATGCTCTTGATGGGATTGCTTCTAGCGTTACTTCTCTTCGAACAATGGTTAGCCTGGAGCGTATCGTATCATTTAGTGAAGAGATGAGGTGGACGCATTACGCTTTAATGCATAGGGCATTAGTAAAAACATGACGCATGACACATGACATCAAATACCAAATACCAAATACCAAATACCAAATAGAAAATACCAAATAGAAAATAGAAAATAGAAAAACCTACTTCCTACTTCCTACTTCCTACTTCCTACTTCCTACTTCCTACTTCCTACTTCCTACTTCCTACTTCCTACTTCATGACCCTTTTTTCGATCGACACTTTCCAATGCTTCGCTCAGGACGACATGCGAGTCTTCTACCAGTGGATGCGCGTTGAACAGATGGATCAGTGGCTGCACTGGTTTGTGCTGGCGTGCTGTTTGATCGCGTTGGTGTCGTATGTCGTTTATTGGTATCGCAAGGACTGGGTTGAATTGCCCAAAAGTATTGGCTTGACGTTGTTAACGCTTCGGTTGTTGGCCCTGCTCGGAATATTGATCTTTTTTTTCGATCTGCAAAAAAGGACTGAGCAACGCGTTACGCGATCTTCGCGGCTTGCAATACTCGTCGATACGAGTTTGAGCATGTCGATGCCGCAACAAGACGATGCGTCAAACGTGGTCTCGAGTACAACGAGTCGAATTTCCGCTGTCCAGCAGGCTTTTGCCCAATCGCAGCTTCTCAAACAGATGCAACAGCGGCACGATGTTAGCGTGTTCCGTTTCGATCAAAGCGCGAGGCCGAGTGCCGTGGCATCGTTTGCAAAACCCAAACAATCGAATACCGACAGCGAGTCGCACGAAGTGAGAGTGACGCTTTGGCGTTGGCTAAGTCGTCTCGCGTTGGCTGGGACTATTCTAACGTTCCTGGGTGCGTTGTTCATGGCGTCGTCCCTGATCGCTCGTGTTTACGGTGATCTACGGCCATTGTGGCCGTATGTATTGGTAGCGTCCGTGGTTGCAGTGGTATCGGGGTTTGTCATGATGTCCACGGCCGTGCTACGAGCAGACCAAATTCCATGGAAGAGCCTTTGGAGTAGGGTGCCTCCGGAATCCGCTACTGGTCCATTACAGAACGCAAAGGGCGTGAAAAGCGATGCCAGTTTGCCGCTTGAACCAAATGCGGTTGTTTGGGAAACGCAGTTGGCTGCAACCGGTACGGAATCGCGGATGGGCGATGCAATCAATAGTATTCTCGAGCAAGAACGCGGCTCGCCGTTAGCTGGGATTGTGGTGATTTCGGACGGACGCAATAACGCTGGGGTGGATCCGCTTATGACGATTTCCGAAGCGACATTGCAAGGTGTTCCCATTCATACCATTGGCATGGGTACAGCCAAGAATCCGCTCAACGTTCGAACCGTAGACATCGAAGCACCGAAGCGAGTTTTCCCGGGAGATCGTTTCCGTTTAACCGCACTGTTGCAGGCTTCGGGATTGGAAGGGAAGCAGATTACGGTACAGTTGCGGCGTCGCCCCGGTGCGCAAAAAAATGCAGGAATGGCAATCGAAGAGGAGAGGACCATTACGCTTGAATCGGACGATTCAATGTCGAGCTTGGTGTTTGATATACAGCCTCGCGAAATCGGATCCTGGATTTACGAGGTCAAAGCCTTGCCGCCAGAGCAGGATTCCAATCCGCTCGACAATGCGCTCGAAAGCGAAGTTCGGGTCGTCGAACCTAAGTCGACAGTATTAATCATTGCAGGCGGTCCAACTCGAGAGTATCAATTTGTTCGCAATTTGCTGTTTCGAGATCCAACGGTTCAATCGCATGTGTTTCTGCAGACGGGTGGACCAGGTGTTTCTCAAGAAGCGAAGAAACTATTGACGGAGTTCCCAAAGAGCCGAGTGGAAATGAGTCAGTACGACTGCGTAATTGGTTTCGATGCCGATTGGACTGCGCTCGACCTTGAACAAGTGGAGGTGTTGGAAAAATGGATTAGCGAGCAAGCGGGCGGTTTGGTACTTGTTGCTGGTCCCGTTTCAACTCCAAAATGGGCGGGCAGCCAAGGCAACGGAAATCGCAAGGCGGAGATCATAAGGAATCTTTCTCCACTGGTCGTTAATACACGAGGCTCCCGGATGGTTTCGATAGGTCGATTCGAAGCCGAGACAGCATGGCCGTTGGAGTTTGCTAGCGATGCTTGGCAAACGGACTTTATTCAAGTTGCAAAGACCGTCGAAGAGAGTCGCAAGGCCTGGGAGAGATTTCGTGGTGTGTACAGCTTTTTTGCGTGTGACGAACCGAAACCTGGAGCTACGCCGATCGCCTATTTTTCGGATCCAACTGCCGTCTCAAGTGGCAAGAAGCCTATTTATTTGGCTTCGCAGTTTTATGGTGCAGGCCGTGTCGCTTTCCAGGGGGGTGGCGAGTTTTGGCGGTTTCGTGAGGTGGGCGAAGGCTATTTTGATACCTATTACACTAAGCTCATACGATGGGCTGGCCAAGGCAGGTTGCTGAGGGATTCGGATCGAGGCATTTTGTTGTTGGACAAGCAACAAGCGATCATGGGCGAACAAGTCATGGTGCGAGCGGTTTTGAGAGACGCGCAATTCCAACCGACACTTTTGCCGGATGTAAAAGCAAAACTGATTGAGCCATCAGGCCGCAGTTCGGCATTGGTGCTAACACCGATACCTGACCCTTCGCAACCTGGCGTTTACCTGGGCCAGTTCTTTACAAAAGCAACCGGCACTTACGAAGTGCAATTGCCGGTAGGTGGATTGGCCGATCAACAATTGCTGACACAGCAAGTGACTGTACGCGTGCCTGCTTTAGAGATTCAAAGGCCACAGCGCAACGATCCGTTGCTGAGTGAGTTAGCTAATCGCACGGGTGGGAAATACTGGATCGGTATGGATTCGGTCTTGCCTGGCCAGTCGGATGCAACCAATTCTGCAACATCGGCATCGGCGTCTGGCACAACGCTGCCAGAATCGATTGAATCTCGAGACCAGACTAACTACTTACCGGGTTCGCCCGACCGCGAATTCCAGCAACGGCTGATGGGGATATTGATGGCGCTCATTGTTGGGTGCTTATCGATGGAGTGGCTTATTCGGCGACTTAGCAGGCTTGCCTAAATTTTAATGATCGCGAATTAGCGAGTTTCGCGTCGGCGGCTCACTTGAACCAGAACCGTAGTTTCATTGGGCAGTTCTGTGATGTCCATTGTTCCGTTGGCGTCTATCGCAATCGACTGACCTCCGCAAGCAGCGGAATCCGCATGGAAACCCTCAGGAATTCGCACTCGAAGTAAGATCGACTTCGGTCGGTTTCGCTTTGGTAATTTCAACTCAACTACGACGCGGCCCGCGTCAATCTCCGATCGCGCCAAAATGGAGACTTGACCAAACGCGGTCGGTGCTCGCTCGATTTGAATCCGATTGCCATTTTCAAGCCAACGCCGCGATGTTCCGAATAGTAACCGAAGCGTTTCGGGTTGACCGTCATCGTCTACATCCCAGTCCTGGACCAACTGATAACGTAGCATCGAGAGCACATGTGCATTCGCCGCAGTATTTGGTGGACAATAAAAGAAACGGCCTCCATCGTCGACTGGTTGCAGCGTACAGCCTTCGCCGCCAACAAAAGTGTTCCGCGTTAGCCCTTGAGCGAGCATGCCGTAGAAACTAACCAGGGCTCGCTCGGGATCATCACGACGAAGCGTATCCAGCGCATATCGCGTGCCATAAAGCGGATTGACACGATGCTCACCTGACCAAAAGTTAAACTCCGCTCCGCCCGATCGAATCATTCCCATACAAATTCCGCCATGCTGCTCCTGATAGTGTGGAATCCAGCTCTCTTCCTCGCTGCCAGGAGGGAAGATGCCACTGGCAATCGTATAGCCAATGATGATGTTCCAATAACTGCCGATTCGAACATCTGTAATTGGATCATGTACCGGTTCTTCGTCTAAAAGCGCAATAGGAACAAAGGGTGGTGAGGTATCGCGACGTACGCTCTTATCTATAGCCGTCAAAACAACTTGGCGAAATGCCGCGGCAGTCTTTCGATAGCTAGCCGCTTCATTCTCCGCTCCAACGTCCGATAGGATGGCGCTCAAATCGCGAAGTGCACGCCATGCCTTTGCATTCGCGTTTAGGTTATGAACCTGTGTACTAATGTCGCCGCAGTATCGCTCTTTGGGAAAGAGTCCATTCTCTGTTGCCAAGCTTTTGACCAAAAGCAGAGCTTCCTTCTCCCAACGAGGCCGCAGCTTCTCGATGCTATCGGCATCGCGGGTTTGCCAAT
This sequence comes from Pirellula sp., assembly GCA_043750255.1. Lineage (GTDB taxonomy): Bacteria > Planctomycetota > Planctomycetia > Pirellulales > Pirellulaceae > JBKCUI01. The sequence continues at coordinate 2,240 of JAYVBW010000069.1, read as the reverse complement.
AGTAGCGACAGAGGTTGAGTACCTTCGTCCCTGCATTGTGGTACTCGAGCCCCTTTCGTTGAAAATCGAAGAGAGGCTCAAGCATCAAACGCATGTCTGCTTCACATCCCCAGGCGAGAGCGGCCAGCGCCGCGTCGCTTCCTTCGGATTCGTATAACGAGTCGTACTGGTTCAGTGCACTGTAGTGCATTCGATTGCCACGCATCAACGCGTAGTTCTGAATCAACAAACTGCGCCATGCATTGTTAACGAGTGTCTCAGGAATCTCAACATGCATTGCTCGCGATAAGACTTCGTTCCACGTCTGGTTGCAAACGAGACGCTGTTCGTTGTAGGTCGCCGCAGTTAATTTAAGGGCGACCGCTGGATCGAGTGCCTTGGTCGCAATTGCCACGCTTGCCGACTTGCCCGCCACCAATCGAGAATGAGCTCGACCGCGATCCCAAGTCCAAGTCGAATCGAATACTGCCAACACCTGACCGTCAGTAGTCTTGACGACTCCCTTTTCAAACGTCAACGTCTCAGAATTTTCCAACTGCACAGTAATATTACCTGAGGTTCCCTGTGCTAAATCGAACTTGGTGTAGGCGACACCGTGCTCGGCCAAAGTGGGCTCAGTACTGGCGAAGGCTTCGAGACGATAAATTTCAGGGGGGCGTTGCACTTTTTTTTGCTGCAATGGAACAGCACCTTCGGATTGGACCGGAGAAGGATGCGTGTAACGAATTTCAACGATGGGAATGTGACCATTTGCCAACACCGGTTCACTTACTCGCTCTGTCAAACCACCAAAGAGAAACTCGTCGGGACCGACCCTAAACGTGGCGGGGGTTCCGTTGTCCATCCAACTGCGCGAACCACCTCGGAGATTGATTCCGCTGCCGTTGGAGATCAAGCTCGCCTTGGAAAGCGATTGCGGTGCACTCAACACGATCGGGTAATATCGGTAGTCTGCGTGCACGTAACGCGGCGGCGGAAGCAGATCGCGAAAGAACTCGTAGCTCGGACCATTGGGCTCTTTCATGGAGGCTTCACCCCACAGGTCGAGTTTTGCACTAACCACCTCGGAAAGTGGGGGCAAAACTGTGACTTGGCCGTGTAGGAGGGGGCTAGCCGCAATACAAAAAATGAAACTAAAAATAAGGATCGAATCGAGGCGATGGCGCATTCATTGGCTCCTAGGTTGGTTGGGTTCGTGGAGGCGAGACTGAGTCGGGAGGTTCGATTCCATTAGTCAATCGACGATTGCCGCAATGCGATCGGACGCGAGTTGGCGAGGGTGATTATTCAGCGTGCCCGCAGGCAGTGTTGTTAGTACCACGCAAACTCGATCTCGCTCGGGGTCCGCCCAAGCGATCGTACCCGTGGAACCAGTGTGCCCGAAGGTCTTGTCTGAACAGTTGGGACAGCTTGTACTCATACCAACATCCAATCCAAGTCCGCGTGATTCTACCCCCACCGAGTTGTGATTGCGAATCATGAGATTGGCGACTTCGGGACGAAAGATCTTGCCCGTGGGATGCATGAATTCTTCGAGAAAGAGTCCAACGTCCGACGCAGAAGCATGAGCACCGCCCCATGGTGCACCTAGACCTCGCCAGTAGGTACTATTCCAATCCCAATCTCGGGAATCGGGCGAGCCCCCACCTGATTCGACCGCTCCGAATTCCACTTGGCACGGCATCGTCTCCTCGGGCTTTAATCTTCCCATTCCAAATGCCGAGTGTCGCATGCCAAGTGGCTGAAGAACGGACTTGTCAATGAACTCCTTGAACTCGACCCCCGAAATTCGCTGAGCGATTTCGATCGCAAGTACAATGGCCATACTCGAGTATTCATATTGAGTTCCCGGCTCAAAATGCAAAGGGACACGAATGGCTCCTTTAACGAATTCAGAAAAGGGAGCATGGCTTTCGCGCAGAATTGCGTTTTCTGGCAACTGATCGGGAAGCCCAGAAACATGGGTTAATAAATGCCGAATTGTAACGCGGCCCTTGGTAAACCCAGTGAATTCAGGGATAAACTTTTTTACAGCATCATCCAGCTCGAATTTTCCTTGATCGAACAAAGTCATCAAAGCGGTAACCGCAATCGGCTTCGAGATCGAGCCTAAGAGGAAAGACGAATCAACGGATTTGGCCTCACCGAATGCACGATGGAGTATCGTTTTTCCAAGGCGAGCATAAATGACCGCTGCTCGAACTTGACCACTCGCAGCAGCCCTCGCAAGGACGCTCGCC
>JAYVBW010000068.1:0-1551 GCA_043750255.1 Pirellula sp. | reverse complement strand
CGTTGGTTTTCCGGAGCTCGAGTGAAACGACGGCCATAGATTTCACCGACTTTGTTTTCTCCCGTGAAGACAGGGAACGTAATGCAACCTCGCAAGGCTTCGTGGCCAGAGGCTTCCTTCATCACTCCCAACGCCTCAAGCCTGGCTCGTTGCTCTTTTCCTGCTTTGACTTGCTTGCTGGGAATGCGAAGGCCCAAGCTTCGGTCGCTTACGCCGATCTTGAATTTTGTCATTGCTTCAGGATCTGCAAGACCTCGCGAAACAAGGTAATCCAGGGCCTGTTTGTTTTCCTTGAGTTGGCTGTGGTAGAACTCGGCTACTTCGAAAAGGATTTGATGATCTTCGGCCGTGGGTGTGGTTGGATTCTCCAGCCTGCGGACGAATGCGGCTTTTGTTCCATTGCCTGCCAACTTGCCAACCGCTTTGGCTTTGAGCAACTCGACCCCATGAGTGAATGAGACCTTATCGAATTTCATCACCCATGCGATGGTGTCGCCGCCGCCGCATCCGCCTTTGCAGTGCCACACGCCTTTGGCTCGGTTGACATGAAGCGAAGCTTCCTTGTCATCGTGGAATGGACACAAGCCAACGTATTCGTTCGGATCAGGACGCTGCTTGAGCGTCGTTCCGCATCCCTCAATGAGGTCCACGATATTGGGGTTGCGTCGGATGTCGTCTAGTTCGTCGTCACTAAAACGGGCCATTTTTCCGGTCTCCTTTGAAATAGTGTCAAGTGCCGAGAAGCACAGTTTGAGAAATTTTCTGGAGACACTAGGATATAACTATTTGCAGTAACTGCAACAGGTTATTTTTCGGGTTTTCCAAAACTGCATTTACAATGAGGGCAGCGATGAACGATTTCCATCACCTTCGACCACTTTTCACCATGCTCCACGAACAACTAGCACACCTTCGCAAGGCACGCGGAATGACTCAAGCCGAAGTCGCCGAGGCCCTTGAACTTCCTCAAGGTTTGATTTCGAATTTTGAGAAAGGCGTTCGACGATTGCACTCTGATCAGATCGTTCAATTCGCCGAGCTTTACCACGTTTCAATCGACGAACTGTTTGGCCGAAAGCCTAAGAAGAACACGGAAGCGTCGGAGATTGGCTTACATCTAATTCGCCGCATGCAACAGATTGAGAAGCTTCCCAAGAGTCGACAGAAAGCCGTTCTAGTCAGCATTGACATGATGCTTTGCGGCGCAGACACCAAGCGAGCCGGTAGCGCAAAGAACTAGGCTTTTGTTACTTGGCCTGATCCGCGTTCGGGACTTACGATAAAAAACGTGTCGCCGGTTGGGCGAGCGACACGTTTTTCATCTCCAGGCCCTACCGCTTTCCGTTAAGACCTTTTGAATGTTTGGCCGGTTGGGTCGTCATTGACCATCAAGCTTGGTTGCCGCCAACGGTTTCGCATTTAGCAAGGCTCATCCCGACCGTTAGCAAGGCCATCTCGACACGGACGATGAGCGAATCATTGAGCGCGACTCGTCTATCCAAGCTGTGCTCGCATGTGGCTTTTCTTGAAGCGAGAACCGGGCTTTGAGTG
>JAYVBW010000067.1:0-14540 GCA_043750255.1 Pirellula sp. | reverse complement strand
CGCAGAAAGTTTTGTGCGCAAGCTGCACCCAAGCCAGAGCTGCCACCCGAAATCAAGATCGTACTGCCATCAATTTTCATTAAAAAAGCCTTTCGTTTTGATTCTGAACAATCACTCCATCATACGGCATTCACATCGACTGAGCAGTGTAGAATGAAACTCGATATCATGTATCCTCTTGCTTGGAGTATTGGTGTGACTGAAATAGTAACCATTCAGATGCTGAAGCCAGGACTTGCGTTAGCAACGCTTAATCGACCCGAACGCAGGAATGCCCTTTGTATTGAGTTGCTCGAAACACTTTGCGATCAAGTCGAACGTTTAGCGGCAGAAAAATCGACTCGAGTCCTGATACTTCGTGGCGCTGGCCCCATTTTTTGTTCGGGTCTGGACTTGTCGGAGGCGTCGAACCCAGAACTTGTCCAGCAATCCGCTAAAGGCATTGCAAGGGCTCTGCATTTGATGCGACAGACGCGTTTGATCACGATTGCGGCAGCGCATGGTGGAGCTTACGCCGGAGGTGCTGGCCTCATGGCGTCGTGCGATATCGCGATTGGCGCGACCGATCTTCAAGTTGGTTTTCCAGAGGCGCAACGTGGTTTACTACCAGCACTTATATGCGGCGTGTTGAGCCCCAAGATTCGGGAAGGCGATCTGCGAGAGTTGTTCTTAGTTGGCAATACCATTGACGCCTCGCGATCTCAACAGATCGGACTTTTGCAAAGGGTCGTTGATAGGAACGATCTATTAGAAGAGTCGATCAAGATCGCTTTAGGAGTTTTAGCGGGCGGACCGGAAACGATCGAGGCTACCAAATTATTGCTGAATCAAGCGTACATCCCAAACGACTCGATTTCCATTCAACGAATGCTCGACGCCCATCTCGGCGCCCGCCAGAGTCCTGAAGCCCAAGAAGGCTTAGCTGCGTTCATTGAAAAACGACGCCCAAACTGGATTGCAAACAATCCGCAAGCCTGGATTATTCGTTAGCCGAAGGGCGTTAGCCCACGGTTTTCATTGGACCATAACCGTAGGCTAGCGCCTTTCGGCTGATCAATAAATAGCCCGTGAATAATCCGGGTATGCGCGTCGTGCTACTTGTTCTCGTTTTCCATTTCCCTAAAAAGCTTAAAGAACGGACTGTCTGTTGAAAGGATCATTTGACTATCGGGGCCAATCGATTTTTCATAGGCCTCGATTGTCCGCACAAACGTATAGAACTCGCCTGTTTGTTGGATTGCTTCGGCGTAGCGTTTGATGACTTCCGCGTCTGTCTTTCCCTTTTGTTCGCTCGACTTTTGCTCCCCTTCACCTTCGATCCTCGCCACTTCGGCTTTGGTCTCGTTGAGAATAGCAGCCTTTAGTCGTTCACCTTCGTTGACATTCTTAGCCGAAATTGCCTGTCGCTCAGCAATCCATCTATCGAATGTTTTCCGTCGAACACTGTCCACAAATCCAATTTGCGAAATGCCCACGTCGATCAGTTCAATGCCGCGACCTGTATCGCCTTCATTTCCCGTGGAGGCCATGCGGCGATGAGCTTCGACTTTGATGCGCTTTAAAATTTCCGTTCGGCCGAATTCGATACCTTTAGGTTTGGACTTAGTCGCCTTTTCAAGCAGCTCCGCTGGAACTCCGATAGGCAATTGCTCGATCGTGTTTCCAAGCCCAATATCGCTAATTAAAAGCTCTCGATTCGTGCTTCGGACAATCTCCTCAAGGTCATACTGCGTAATGACGTCCCGGATGGAGCTTCGCACAATTTGTCCCACTCGCTTCTCTGCTTCCTCCATGGTCCGCAGTCGCTGAATAAATATTTTTGGATCGTTAATGCGCCATATCGCCCAGGAAATTAATTCAATCTTCTTGTTGTCTTTCGTTGGAAGATCCGGCAACAAATCCTCATGAGTGTCTCCCCAGAATTGACTGATCTTGGAAACACGTTGTACGGTATCGACCCATGGAAGTTTGAAGTACATTGCTGGCTTTTTATACTCATGCTTTGGCGCGCCGAAACGCAGAACGACTGCCATTTCCCTTTCGTCAATAATGAATACGAATGCGGGCGCAATGATCAGTAGCAGAGCAAGAACTGCGAGTAGGTAAACGACGTATTTCATGGAAATTGTGGATCCGTAAAATTGGGTGTTTGGCAAGCTGATTGTGGACGACCGCTCCGCGGTCGGTTTTTAACGGTCGCGGAGCAATCGGCCACTATGGATTTGCGATTCGGGATTTCGGTGCGGCGGTTGGTGATAGGTTTAGCAACGGCAATGGACTGCTCATTTCGCTACTTAAGATGATCTTTGGTCCACTGTTTTTTAGAACTTTTTCCATCATCTCGATGTACATGCGTTTTCGTGTTACCTCTGGCGCGAGCTTATAGCTTTCGTATTTGGCGAGAAGAGCCGATATGGCACCTTGAGCGACTGCAATCTCTCGAGATGCGTACCCTTCCGCTTCGCGGACCAATCGGTCACGTTGCGCTTCGGCAGTCGGGATCAATTGATTGCGTTCACGATAGGCTTCGTTCACTAATTGATCGCGTTGTTGAATCGATGCGTTCACATCATCAAAAGCTGCCTTGACACGATCAGGCGGTGTCACCCGTTGCATTTGCAGGTCCGTGATTGAAACGCCACTGCCGAATTCTGCAAGCCGTTCCGATAGTTCTTTTAGGGCTATTTGAGTGATTTCTTCTCGTTTGCCGGTAAGCAATTCCTCGGCAGAATAATCACCGACGGCACGATGCATTACCGAGCGTGAAACCGCAACGATGACATTCGTAATCTCCCCTGCGTCACCATTGAAGTTAAACAAGTAGTCTTTCGGCTCTGTCACTCGCCAGAAAACGTTCCACTCCACGACCGCAGCATAAAGATCGCCCGTGAGGATGAGTTTATTTTCTTGTTCATCGATTCCCTTAGACGTGTTTTGATTGCTACCGGGCCGCTCGACCTCTGAGTGGGGCAATCTCAAGGAGCGTTCGCCTTGGTCCACTATGAATCGCTGATCGATCCAAGGTGCCTTAAAATGTAGGCCAGGACCATCGGTTCGAAGGTACTTCCCAAACCGCAACACGACGGCTTGCTCGTGTGCAGCGACGGAAAAGGTTCCCGCCATTGCAATGTATACGATCAACAGTCCAGCCAGGCCGAAAGCGACAATGCCTACAACTTGTTTGGGGGATAAATCGATCTGACTATTCGATCGGCTCATGTCGGTACTTACTCAAAGAGGTGATTCGTCAGTATCAAGTGTAGATCAAGATCGGGTTTGAAGTCGGCCTTCCAGGCGTGGTAAAGGACTTCTTCTCTAGTTCGAGGCCCCATTGCTGGGTTTTTTAGGCGCAAGTAAATACAACGAGACCAAAAATTCTTTTCGAAATTGTTTTCGCCGGTTGTTGGCTACATCAAGTCGATCACAACCCAAGCGAGACGCGGCACAACTGACGTTACCGTTTGACTTCCTTTTGTTCCAAAAATGGAATTGTTTCCGGAGTTTGGCATGTCCCGTTGCTGCATTGATACATGACCAAGGACGCTTGGCCGTTAACCTCTCTGCCTTCCACCAAACCTGACAATTTCGTACCAGCCATTGAATTACCAAGTTCCGGTTCTTGGTGTGTAAGCACAATGAGTGTTCGAGGCCGGAGTGTCCCAAATGCATGTACAACTGCCCTTTGTTTTGCCCCTGGATTGCGGGCTACATATACAAGCTCCGTACTCGGACCAATGAAATGGTCCAGGGCAATGAGCATCTGCCCCACGGAGCCTGGCGATTGATGCATCAATGGCGAAGCTTGCTGGAACGTCTCTTCGGCTAGTTGAAACATGCGGGCGTCATTCGTGAGGTGAGCACACTTTAGTAAAGCCATTGCGGCCATTGCATTGCCGCTCGGGACGCTTCCATCGTGCTGGTCTTTGTATCGCGTTATCAGTTTTTCAGTATCTGCCGCAGTAAAGAAAAACCCACCCTGTTCATCGTGGAAGTACTCATCCATGATCGCAATAAGCGAGCACGCTTGGTCAATGTACTTTGCTTTCCCCGTGCATTCAAAGAGTGTGATCATTGCATCAGCCAGATAACTGTAGTCCTCGAGAAATCCGTCGATCTCGGCTGTCCCCTTTCGCCACGCGTGCAATAGTCGACCGTTTTCTCTTGTCATCGACCGTAGAATGAACTCAGTGGCTGCTTCAGCTGCATCCAGATATTTTGGAATCGAGAAAACAACCCCAGCCCTAGCCATGGCAGTTATCATTAACGCGTTCCAGGAACACAATACTTTGTCATCAAGTCCTGGCCAAATACGCTCATTGCGAACTTCGAGAAGTGCTTTTTTATCTAGCTTCAATCCATTTGTAACTGTTTCGAGTGATTTCCCAAGCCTTTTTGCGATTGCTATGAGTGGCTCTGGATGGTGAAGAATGTTTTTGCCTTCGAAATTTCCACCGAAAGTCACGCCGTATGCTTCGCAAAATAGATCCCCTCTCTCCATGCCGAGTATATCGAGGATCGCTTCGCGGGACCAGACGTAGAACTTCCCTTCCTCGCCTTCGCTGTCCGCGTCGCGAGTGCAGTAGAATCCCCCATGTTCGTCCGTCAAGTCATCCAAGACATAGTCCAGGGTTTCGCAAACGACATTTTGATAACGGTGATTACCGGTAAGCAGATAACCATCAATATAGGCGCTCGCCAATAGCGCATTGTCGTATAACATCTTCTCAAAGTGAGGGACCAACCATTTTTCATCGACGCTATAGCGTGCGAATCCACCGCCCAAGTGGTCATAGATTCCACCATCGGCCATGCAATCGAGCGTTTTGGTAATGATGTGAAGCCTTTGTTCACTTGGTCGGCGCGTTTGCAGTTGGATCAACAGGCGAATATCCATTGCGTGTGGGAACTTAGGCGCCCCACCAAATCCACCACAGCGTTCGTCAAATGCTTGCGCCAGCCACTCGTCCGCGTTCCATAGCAATTGTTCATCGAGCGCAGTGACTTTGTCCGCTTCGTTTTCTTGTTCGGTCTCGTTGTCTTGTTCGGTCTCGTTGTCTTGTTCAGCAACTTTGGCCTTGGGTTGGCTTGCCAATAGCAGATGCCGCGTAATCTCTTCGCTTTGATCGAGCAGACTTTCGCGTTTGTTCTTCCACGCATCGACAATGGATTGCAACACCTCGAGAAACCCAGGACGCCCCCAGCGACGTTCAGGCGGCCAATAGGTGCCACCGTAAAATGGTTTCATATCGGAGCTCAGAAAGACGCTCATCGGCCAGCCGCCGGAACCGGTCAGCATTTGGACCGTCTGCATGTAGATATGATCAAGATCGGGCCGTTGCTCGCGATCCACCTTGATTGAGACGAAGTTGTCATTAAGAAACGCTGCGATCGTAGCATTTTCAAAGCTTTCGTGCTCCATGACATGACACCAGTGGCAAGCGGCATAACCAATCGAAAGGAAAATTGGCTTGGTCTCACTCTTGGCCTTTTCGAGTGCCTCGCTCCCCCATGGATACCAATGAACAGGGTTGTTTTGATGTTGCAATAGATAAGGACTGGTGGAACCAACAAGTTTGTTTGGCATTCGATTTTCGATTTTTAGTAGGTAAATGGCTCGAGTCTAAGGTATTGCTTTGATCGTAATCTTATACTGAACACACGTTTATTTTATCTACTAAGCTCCTTCAACAATGGCCCGACTGGGCAATAACAATGGCCCGACTGGGCAATACGCTAGTTTATTCGCCTTGTTATAAGCGCACACTCGTAAACTCTTGTCCAAAAACATCCAATTCGTCTATCAAGAAAACGCAACCATGATTGCCATTCATCCCGTCGCACTAGCGTCACACCTTGTCACCGTTCTATTCAGTTTGCATGCAATCATCGCATTTGGCCAATCCACCCAAACGAAACCAGGTTCAAATGATGCTGATGTCGCCAAGCACTTTCAAACGTGGCTAGATACAGAATGCAAACGACATCCGGTGTTCTCCACTCAGCAAGGCAACCGAGAATATGATGGTCAGATGGACGATTTATCGCCAAAAACCCGGGCTGAGGATGCTTGGCGCGATCAAGAAATTCTGAAAGAACTAGCCAAACAATTTGACCGCACAACGCTGTCTCGAAACGCTCAGATCGATTTAGAAATTTGGGAGAGCTTCCTTCAATACCGAGTATGGCAATTCAACAACAGCGATGACTTTGCAAACGACCCTCGCATTTATCTCCTCTATTGTTCGGACAGTGTGTTTGGACTGTTCACTCAGTCGACACTGCCACGCCACAGAAACGTTGAAAACGCTGTCAGCAGAATCGCACGCATCCCTGATGTCATCGCAGCCGCTAGGGCATCGATCAAGTACCCACCCAAAATCCTCACCGAGGTTGCAATCAAGCGAACTGAGGGTGCTATCTCGTTCTACGAAAAGGATATTTTTACTCTCGCAGAGGAATCACCGCAAATCAGCTCGCTTGCTGGTCCATGTCGCAAAGCTGCTGAATCGTTGCGAGACTACAAAAAATTTCTCGAGGACGAGGTGTTGCCGCGATCCAATGGAGAATGGCGAATTGGAGAGAAAAAGTTTGGCGAAAAATTGGCTATGGAACTGGATGCTGGACTGTCGGCCCAAGAGGTGATCGACACGGCCGAAACCGAAGCCAACCGGGTTGAGCGGGAGATGTACTACGTAGCCAAACAACTTTGGAGTTCCGTTATTAAAACCAGACCTTTGCCAGCAGATGACACGATCGGACGACGAGAAACGATTCGAGCTGTATTGTCAGATCTTGGAAAGGATCATGGCGTGTCGGAAACACTGGTCAATGACGCACGAGGCACAGTCGAAAAGATCAAAACATTTATCCGCCAAAAAAAAATTCTCACTTTGCCTGACCCGGATCAATGTTCAATTATCGAGATGCCGGAGTTTCAACGCGGATTCTCGGCAGCTTACCTAAACCAAGCTCCTCCATTGGATGCCAAAGCAAAGAGTCTTTACGCGATATCGCCTCCTCCATCTGACTGGCCTGCCGATCGTCAGGAAGCATTCTTTCAAGAATACAACCGTTCGATGTTACAAGTGCTGACCATCCATGAAGCGTACCCTGGCCATTACGTTCAACTGGACTATAGCAACCGCGTCGATTCACTCATTCGCAAAGTTCTTTCGTCCGGCGTCTTCGCTGAGGGCTGGGCTGTTTACACTGAGCAAATGATGCTCGATGAGGGCTATGGAGACGGTGACTTGGCGCTGCGTCTACATCAGCTCAAGTTTTACATGCGAGCGGTACTGAACGCCATCTTGGACTACCGCATGCACTGTTCGGCCATGTCAGACGAAGAAGCATTGGCATTGCTCGTCGATCGCGGCTTCCAAACGTCCGGCGAAGCTATCGGCAAGATCCAACGAGCGAAACAAAGCTCGTGTCAGTTGTCGACCTACTTTGTTGGTCGAACAGCATTCTACCGTTTGAGACAGAGTGTACAGCGGGCTCGCGGAAGTGCATTTGATCTGGGGCAATTCCATGAAGAAGTCTTGCTCAAGGGAACTCTGCCTGTGAAATACTTAGCCGAGTTGGTGAAGTAAGTCCAGCCTGTTGGGCACCGGACTTTGCCAGGTTTTGCGACAACTGCTGGTTGGCTTACTTTCCTAACGACTTCACCCAGCGATGGCACGGTGCCTCGACCCAATTATACAATGCGGATGCGGCCAACAGACTCGCTAGGAATGCGACCACCATCGATGCGAAAGCTCGAAACGGACTGCTGCCGATCCAAGGATTCAACCCATGCAGAACAAGCCCGTTCACCAAATAGTGAATCAAGAACAGACTATACGAAACTTTGCCGAGCCAACGCAACGGTGGCGGCACCTTGAGCCTAGGCCAAAACCGCAACCCCACGTAGATAATTAGGCTAGATCCTAGTGCAATCAAGACTCTACCCCGAAACTCTGTCGCCAGGGAAGTGGCCATCGCAATAGCGTAGACGGGAAAAACAAACCACGAAATGCGACCTTGCAGTGTCCAGCCGACGAGCGTTCCAAAAACCAAAGAGCCCAGAAAATAGAACACGTATATGTCGTTCTCCAGTACTCGACTCCAAGACCAAGTCGATACCAATCCTAAAGGAAACAAAACAAAGGACATGGCTACCGCCCCAGAAAAATCCTGTTTTACGATTCTCCCTATAGACTGCATCAAAACTTGAATCAACAAAAAGAGCGCAGCGTACTGAAGATCGATACACAGATACCATGTTCCGGCTGACAAATTTCCAAAGCCCAAAATGTCCTGTAAGAAAAACAGGTGAGCCAGCAACTGCCACCACGAAAACGATTCTATTAGAGGCGGATTCATGTCCCGACTTAGTATGGAGAAGGACACTGTGACCAATAGGAGCAACATGACAAGATAAGGGGCCGCCAATCTTGCATATCTCGCACCCAAAGTGGAAAAAGCCTTTCTGATAGAAATAGGCTGGTCAGGCATCGCCATCGCTAGTGAGAAGCCACCGAAAACCAAAAAAAGGTGCACAACAAACAATCCGTAGTAATAAATCCCGTTCAAAAGGTAGGGCGCGAATTGATCGGCTAGATCTGAGCTCGGCGAGTACTCGAACAAGTGATGTACGACAATGATGCATGCCGCGATGCCTTTACACATGTCGAGCAATTCAAAACGTTGCCCAGTCTTGACATAGTTAGGTGCTGCTCCGAAAAGTGCTGAAACCCTCGGTGAGTCTAGATGGTCGAAAGATGGGACAAGCTTTTCCATAGATCCGAAATTCTGGACAAAGAACCTCCATAAAAAAGAAAGATCTAGTTAGAATATCTACGAGCCGGAAGATTTCAACCAACTTTTTCGGTGGTGGCATGTGAACCCAATGCCTCGGTCATCCCGCTCGTAGTCATTTAAATCCTACCCTCTACCTTGATGCCGCCCAAGTCCTTTGCGTTCGTTGAGTCCTACCTACCGAAACAACTCATAGTTGCAAGAACCGGCGATGGTTCCCCTCAAAGGAAATCCAACCTATGAATTTTGTCGCTCCTAGTCCAAATGCAGTTCGTCGTGGGATATGTGTCCGGGAGCCGGATGTACGCCCGTCGAATCCAACCGCCAACGATTGCCTTGACTGGTTGGCGCAGCATGGTCTGTCTGAGTCGGTCGATTTTAATGTCACTTTTTCAGGTCCTACGAAAGAAATGCGATTCGCATTGATGAAAGAAAAATTCGATCAATGGACTCCCGACGGGGACACGTTGGAATTGACTTCTCGGCTTTCATTGGAAAATCAAGATCGTCACGACCTGAAAAAAGAAATTCTTATAGCGATGTTAGCTAGTCCGGTCGTTTTTGAGTTTCCAAGCTTGCTAGAGTTAGACTCCCATATCAACGTTCGATGCAACATCGTTAATGCTGCGACAAAGACGTTTCTTTCATTCGCGGCCTACGACGCGGAACGCCCGATTGATTACTGGGAATACGATACGAATCGTGGGTTTGTTGTTCGCCCCGGGAAATGCGTGATCGAGGCATTAAGAAATGCAACGCAACCCGCCGACAGGGAAACTGCATATTCCTTTTCGTGTTATCGGGCAACGGAGTACATCGTAGCGTTGAGTCTCGCGGAAGAAGCAAGGGTTTGCAATCGGGAATTGCTGAACAGTCTTCAACTCCAAGCTGAAACGCGTGCGATAAAATCTGGCGAATTCCATCAGGTATTTATGAAAGAATACGGTTCACGGGAAATTCCATTACCCTCCAAATATTATGTCCCAGGGGATCGAATTTGGTTTCGCAATCCCGATGAGGCTTCGTCTGATGCGATGGGTTTCGAAGGTTCTTGGGTATTCTACCACGGCGGCGGACTGTTTTCTGACTTTTGGAAACGTGACCAAGCCTTTACGTTGCAATCCAAAAGCATAGAGATTTTTCACTGGCGAAATGCAACCTATCGCGACAACACAGGTGAACTAAGAATCGATGAAAAAGCTGTTCAGTCCTACGTACAATCAACGCTTCAAAACCCAACCGAATTAGAACAGATCCTGCAAACTATGGAAAAGTTACAAGACCCGCGAGGGGTTTATTTAGAGGGCGGCTGCATCGATCCTACGCGTGAATATCCCAGATGGGTTCGACCGTGCACGACAGATATTGTACTCCCTGATGTAAACTCGAAACAGTAGAATTGTTCAGATATGAATTGATGAAAAACTCTCAAACCTAACGAGATATGAAAAACAGCATGAATACGATGTTTTGGAGAAGCGTCCTCTTAGTAGCACTATTCGTTGGATGCCTGAGTTCGATTGGATCTGCTCAGCAACCGCCTGATGGCAAACTGAGAATCATTGTCTTTGGCGCGCATCCAGATGATGCCGAGTACAAAGCAGGTGGCACCGCTGCCATGTGGGCCAAGCATGGACATCACGTGAAACTCGTATCGGTCACGAACGGCGATATTGGCCACTGGCAGTTGGCCGGTGGACCACTAGCGCAAAGGAGGGCCGCTGAATCTAAAGCCGCCGCCAACGTTCTTGGAGTGACCTCACAGGTGCTCGACATTCATGATGGAGAGCTTATTCCGACTTTGGAGTATCGCAAGTTGATTACGAAAACGATTCGCGAATGGAGGGCTGACATTGTGATCGCCCATCGTCCTTGGGACTACCATCCCGACCATCGCTATGTCGGCGTGTTGGTTCAGGACGCTTCCTTTATGGTAACGGTGCCGTTCTTTTGCCCTGACATTCCGCACCTAATTAAGAACCCAGTTTTTCTTTACTCAAGCGACGGATTTCGAAAACCGTATCCATTTAATGCCGATGTCGCGGTTGCCATTGACGAGGTTTTTGACAAAAAACTGGATGCGGTACACGAACTACAGTCGCAGCATTACGAAGGGGGCGCAAGCGGTAGTGTTGAGCATGTGCGCAGCGTACCACTTGAGTCCGACGTTGCAGGTCGCAAAGCTTGGCTCAAAGCAAAATGGTCCGATCGGCAATCCGCAGAGGCCGACCGCAACCGCGAGCTGCTGATCAAATTATACGGCGAAGAGCGAGGCAAAGCGGTTAGGTACGCTGAAGTATTTGAATTGTGCGAGTATGGTTCACGTCCAAATGCGGAAGAACTAAAAAAGCTATTTCCGTTTTTCGGGAAATGAATTGGCGTGTTCATTTTTCCACATTCCATCCAAACAATTTTTACGTACACGGCTTCAAAGCAATCGGACTGAAATCTTTTGGGGAAGCAGTTCAAACTGGCATTCGGTCAGTCCGGCGGAGGGAAATTGGTATGGTAATTCGCCATCCAAATGCAAAGGAAACGGACGGGGAGATCGAAGCGAGAGTCGGCTACAGGTGCTGGCGCAAATGCGCGCGTCGGTCGTAGGGATTTTTCCGCGAAGCACGCTTGGAAAATAACGTAGCAAGTCCCAGCGAGTCAATACTCCGACCTGCAACACGTCAAACAATCCGTCATCAAATTTTGCGTTGGGTGCCAATTCGAAACTTCCTTCACGCGTGCCTATCGCGATGCTTAGCATGAGCAATTGCTTTTTCGAAGCAGACGATCGATCTGAATTGTCTACTGTAACCTCGATCTCCTCAGTACAAAAGGATCCACCAAGGCATCGCAGAAGTGCGAGTGTATACCGAAGTCTCGGAAATAGTCGACGCATGGGACGGGCGAAATGGGCCACTTTGCCAGGCAATCCAATTCCAGCCACATTGGCAAAAAATCGCTCACAATCGCCCCATTGAACACGGCCAACATCCACACTTTCGAAGTCGACTGCGTGTTTAATGCGATTGGCTGCTAGGGACTGCGCGTAGTCGTTGGCTGTCCCCACCGCAATGATTCCGAGCGTCGAACGATTCTCTCGGTTACGCATTAGTCCGTTAAGTACGTGATGAACCGTACCATCACCTCCAATTGCGATTACCATCAAACAACCGCCGAGGCTGGCTTCGTGTGCCATCTCCTCCGCATGTTCGGCATTCTCTGCAAATCTCGGTTGCACGTCCAATGGTAGCCTACTAACCCACATTGGCTCTTTACCCGTTCGCAGTCCGCGGCCAGCAGAGGGATTAACGATCGCAACAATCACCTTGTTGTTATTCAAATTTATTGTCCTTATACTTATTCGCAGTGTATCGTCTTGTTTGTGATGGGATAACTATGGGTGATTGCGCCATCAGGTCTCGAAGCCAAGTTCATCGAGTCAAAATGATAAAGGGTAAATTGATGAATCTCGGAAATGGGGCCAACGAAAATCGTAATTTTGTCCAATCATCGTTGAGTACGTCCATGATTCGATCGCATGCTGGCTCAGGTCCAGCGCTTCATTTGTTTGAAACCGCCTGCGTACTCACGGCTTACGGATTGGTAACTGTGCACTTGGTGCGATTGATACAGAACGAAACGTCTTTCCAGTGGACGGTAATTCTTGCCGTTTTTCTCGCATGGCCCTGCGCCGATTTCATGAGCGGTTTGGTTCATTGGTTGGCCGACACCTGGGGGAGCGAAGAGTTGCCGATCGTCGGACCACGCTTTTTGAGACCGTTTCGCGTACACCATGTTACACCTACGTCGTTTGTTGAATGTGGATTTATGGACACCAATGGTGATACTGCGTTGATTGGTATTCCCTTCCTACTGTCCATTTATCTGTGTCCGTTGGATGTTATGTGGGGGTATTGGTCAGCTTCGTTTATTTTGGCTTTCTGTGTGTTTGCACTGCCAACCAATCAAATTCACCAGTGGGCGCATATGCCCAACCCACCGATACTCGTTCGATTTTTTCAGCGGATGGGACTGATTCTGGCCGCATCAAATCATCAACACCATCACAGCGGAGCTCATACGGGAAATTACTGCATCACATCGGGCTGTTGTAACCCTTTGCTAGAACGAATCAGTTTTTTCCGAAAGTTGGAGCAAATCATTTTGCGCGTTACTGGTTGTAAACCGAGAGCGGATATGCGAGCAACCCATGAATCAGAATAGTTTTTCAAAGTCACTTGATTCAGAATCACGTGATTCGGAGTCACTTGATGAAGTGACAACGCTAAGCCGCTTGGATGGCGAGCCGGTTCGATTGGGCAGCGGTTGGATAAGCGGCGTCGGTGGCTTGATTTTGGGCCTGCTAGGACTTGGTTGTGTTCTCTGTTTTCAGTTTCCGGACTTATTCACCATGCCCCAATTGCGGGAATATTACCCGCTTCCAATCATTCGCGCATTGCTCCATTTGGTGTTGGTCGCCGCATTCTTGCTGGGCTCGGTCAGTTTGGTCATAAGGCGTAAAAAATTCTTGGGAGGAATCGCCGTTGGCATATCGCTGGCTGCGGCACTTCTCGGTGGTTCGCAGGTTCCCGTGCAAGGCGATGTAACGCCTGAGGGTCCGTTTCTAGGTCTAGACTGGTTTTTACTCAACTTGATATTTTGGTCGGCGATATTCGTGCCGCTGGAAAGGTTTTTTGCACTCCGACCAGAGCAACCGATTTTTCGACACGGTTGGCGAACCGACTTGGCTTATTTTTTTGTAAGTTCATTGCTGATTCAGGTCACCACTCTGCTTACCCTCAAACCTGCTGAAGTTCTATTTGCTTGGACAACCTCGGCATCATGGCGTTCCGCGATCGCTTCGCAGTATATATTTCTGCAGTTGATAGAGATTTTGTTGATAACCGATTTGGTACAGTACTGGATCCATCGATTGTTTCATCGCATTCCACTGCTGTGGCGATTTCATCAAATTCACCATTCGACAGAGACAATGGATTGGTTGGCAGGTTCACGACTGCATTTGATAGACGTGCTGGTTACGCGAGGGCTGACATATATTCCGTTATTCGCGCTTGGGTTCTCCGACATCGCCATGGTACTTTACGCTGTTGTGGTTACCGTTCAGGCTACCTTCATTCACGCAAACGTGCGATTTCGTTTTGGGCTATTGCGTTACCTGTTGGTGACCCCACAGTTCCATCACTGGCACCACAGCGATCAGGCGGAGGGGATCGATAAGAATTTTGCCGTTCATCTACCCATTTGGGATATGTTTTTTGGAACATTCCATCTACCACTAAATCGATGGCCGAGCAGCTACGGAGTTACCGACGCAAAGCCACCTCACGGATATTTTCGCCAGATGCAGTACCCATTTTTATCGAAATTAAAGTCCGCTCGAGTGATTGCGAAAATGGACGAACATCGAGAAAAAAGACAGGAAAATCGCGTGTGACTACCCACCGTGTAGTTGTCTCCATTATGTTTTTGCTTTGCTGCGGGCTTTGCTATTCCGCTCGGGCCGACACTCTTTTCGAGATTCAAGTGATTGACAAGCAGACTCGGCGAGGAGTACCGATGGTGCAGTTAATCACCGTCGATGACGTTGTCTACATCACAGACAGCGCGGGCCGTATTGCATTGAATGAACCGGAGTTGTCTGGAACTGCGGTTTTCTTTAAAGTGCAATCATCTGGCTACTCCATCGCGAAAGACGGGTTTGGGATAGAGGGGATTCGATTGAT
>JAYVBW010000066.1:0-2503 GCA_043750255.1 Pirellula sp. | reverse complement strand
GAAGAAACCGATCTCATACTGGATCCGAATCCAAAGCCGGAGTGGATTGACGCACTCCTAGCTAAATATGGTTTCAAGCGGTCGAATGCGGCTTATCGGTTTCTCATGGAGCTTTCTCGCGAAGAAGTTTCCATACTATCAACGCGTCGGTGTCGCCATTTCCTATCGAGCATCGCCACGCAACTGCTGACGAAAATCAGCGAGACACCCGATCCTGACCTGACGCTCGAAAATCTTGCAGTCAGTTGCCGGTCACTGGGTGGCAAGGGTGTTTTGTGGGAGCTGTTCAGTGTGCATGAGCCCTCGCTCGATCTCTATGTTCGACTGTGCGGTGCCAGTCCCTACTTGATAGGAATTCTAACAAGTAACCCTGGGATGATCGATGAACTACTCGATTCATTGATGCTTAACAGGCTGCCGACGGAACAACAATTGGGATTAATGCTTCACGAATTATGTCGAGGTGCTGAGGACATTGAGCCGATCGTTCACTCTTTCAAGAATGCAAGGCATCTGAATGTCGGAGTACGTGACATTCTCGGCAAGGAAAGTATTACCGACACGCATCGAGCCTTGTCGGATATTGCCGATGTATGTTTGCATCAAACGGTCGACTGGCAGTACGGACGGTTGGTAAAGCGATTTGGTGTCCCAACGACGAGCGAGGGGCAAGTATGCCGATTTGGAGTTGTAGCTCTCGGCAAGCTCGGAGCGCGTGAGCCAAACTACCACAGCGACATTTCGTTGTTGTTTTTGTACGACTCGGATGGAACGACGCGACCACTGGGTTCTGGCCGCCATCACGAACCCATTTCGACCGAATATTTCTTTCTTCAGCTTGCGCAAAAAGTGGCTCAGGCAGCTAACCGTGTTTGGCGAAGCGGCCGATTGTATGAGACCAAAAACTGGATGATTTCACCCAATAGAAATACAACACTGGCGTGGAAGCTTGAGGAATTCGAACGATTTTTCATTGAGTCCGACGATCTTGCTATGCAACGCCAACAGCTTTGCAATGCGAGATGCATCGTAAGCGAACCTTCGTTTCAACGCTTGATTGACCAGGCAGTCGTAGGCATTCTTCGAACGCGAGCATGGACAGATGAAGACAACACCCATGTCCTGTCGACGCGCAAACAACTAGAAAGCACTGCGGGGGTTCGCAATATCAAACGAGGCGTGGGTGGTACCATGGACGTGGAGTACATCGCACAGCTACTCATGCTGCGAAACATTGCGACCAAACCAGAGATATTCGTGGCAGGAACGCTAGAAGCGATTGAACGTCTTCGAGTCGCGGGCCTTATCGAGCCCCTGGATGCAGATACTTTGAAGGATGGCTACAACTTTTTACGCGGGGTAGAATCCGGTTTGCGACTGATGAATACGCAAGCTCGACATGACTTGCCAATCTCGAACAACGAATTGTCTCGATTGGCATACGTATTGAATTTGAAAGATGGGGAGGAACTCGTTCAACAGTGCGAACAATTTCGCCAATCGCACAGTCGGCTTTTCGCAAAGTATCTGGCATGAACAACGAAAGTGAAACCGCGAAACAATCCATTTCACCGAAGTTGGCTTTCTTCACCGCAGTGCAGTTCCTGACACGAGTACCAGTGCCCGGGGCCATAAGCGGCTCGATAGTGCAAACCCAATTGGCGCTACGAGCTGCGGTTGTTTACTTTCCACTAGTGGGCGTGCTCATTGGTGTTTTTACAACCGTAACGTATTGCGTTTTCAGTTATTTTTGGTCCCCTTGGATTGCGGCGATTTTAGCCATTGCAGCCGAAGCGTTCTTAACGGGCGCTTTTCATGAAGATGCACTGGCCGACGCGACCGATGCGCTGGGTGGCGGTTGGACGCGAGAACAAGTGCTTGAGATATTGAAGGATTCACGACATGGGACTTATGGCGTGTTGGCGTTGGTGATAGGTGTCTCATTGCGAATCGCTTTGATTGCGAATTTGGGTTGGCCGATGGCTTGGCTCGCAATCCCTTTTTCCTCAGGGATTGGGCGGTGGTCAATATTGATTTTAATGCATTGTCTGGAACCGATCACAGATCGGCATACGATGGCTCGTGATGTGGGCGTAAAACTTAGTACAAGAACGATTCTTTTAGGCGCGATAGGCCCAATGGCTGCCTTTGGTATTGCTCTAGGCTGCGCATGCGCCCTCGCGGACGGCACATCGTTCCTTTATTTACTGACGGATGCAAGCGTCCGTTTTCTAATGGCGGTTTCGCTTTCGTTGCTGATGACTTGGTATTACGCTCGAGTGGTATTTCGACGCGTGGGTGGTGTCACGGGTGATTTTCTTGGTGCAAACTGCTACCTCGTGCAACTGGTGTCGCTTCTCGCGATGCAGCCCAATTAGGGTTTAGCCGCATTATGAAACGAATCGAGCCTTGATCGATCGTCAGTCAAGGCTCGTTTAGGATGATTTGGAATCGCGTCGCGAGACGCTGTCATGGCTTAGTAGCGGTAGGCATCAGCCTTGTA
>JAYVBW010000065.1:0-5327 GCA_043750255.1 Pirellula sp. | reverse complement strand
CAAGTAGCTGGCGGGCAAGGGGAAAAGCTCTTCACGCGAAATGGCATTTTTAAACTAAATAGCGCCAATGAGTTGGTTACGTCGACCGGAAATCGTCTGCTTGGTTTCGGCGTCGATGATCAGTTCAATATCCAAGCGACTCAGGTGGCACCGCTTACAATACCTCTTGGAACGGCGGCGGTCGCCAAATCTACGAGTAACGTTACTCTTGAGGGAACGCTCTCCGCAAAGGGAGATCTTGCGGACACCTCGCGCGTCATCCAGAGTTCTGTTTTGGGAGATGGAAGCGTACCTCGACCGACTGGTACTGGGGTCGCCGTTAATAGTTCAACCGCTCCAACTCTAATTGGGGTCATCGCAAATAACTCAGAGGGAGCGGGCGGGACTCACGCGGAAGGATCGGTATATCAATATCGATTCACCTACGTCGACAATAGCGGAACTGAAAGTTTGCCAACATCAACGTTAAACGCGACGGTCCCTAATGGGAACGGCCTAGCAGACAATACCATCTCCATCAATCTCCCGGCGGCAAACGCCCAGTATTCGCAGGTGAGAGTTTATAGAACCGCCCCTGGAGGCAGTAACTTTTTTCGGGTTGGTACAGGAGCAAGCGGTTCGACGTTCGTGGACGACAACTCGGCCGTGCTTTCAACTCCTCTGCAAAGTGCCGGGTTAAATGGCAACTACTCGTACAGGATTACTTATTTCAAAGCAGGCGAGCCGGAATCGCGTCCGTCTCCATTGCTGGGACCTCAAAACGTAGTCAATGGTCGAGTGCAATTGGGAAATTTCCCCGTCCCGCCCGTACCACCACCTTCGGGAGGCTTTCCGGCATACGACCAAATTCGAATCTATCGCAACTTGGCAAATGACCCCAACTCATTTTATCTCGTCGACACCGTTGCGCCCTCGGCAAAGTACACTGACAGTAAAACGGATGCTGACATTAGCAATCTGAGCACCGTGGGAAATAAGGCGATCAACCTCGACGGTCCTACCGTCAACAGCAACACGCTCCTCGTCAATGTAATCAAACGAGATGGCTTGGATTACGTAAAGCCGTTTGTGGTTGGAGAGCTGATGTTCAAGGGAAGAAAAGGTGGACGATTGCTGGACGAAAAGTCATTCAACATCACCACCACGTCGACAGTTCAAGATCTGATGGGATTCATGAAAGACTCAACCGGAATCTTGAGCGATAGCGGCGATATCGCAAATCCAATTAGATCTTCCAAGAATGTCATTCCAGGCGAGGGTAGTACTCTGCTGCCCAGCAATTATCTTGCAAACGGTTCGATACGATTGGTAAGTAATACAGGCGTTAATAATGCAATAGGAATTGATCTAACTAGCTTTCGAATTCGAGATACCAACGGAAATGTGACGTCGCCGAATCTCGGATTTGGTACTTTGCAGGAGGCCACTGGCCAGAGCGCGGTAACCGATTTTATCGCCTACGACTCTCTGGGCTTGCCTATTCGAATGCGATTAACGGCGACACTTGAAGAACGAAGCGATCAGCAATTGGCCTATCGATGGTACGCGGATAGTTCCGACAACTCAGTCAAGGGCAATACTAAAATCGCGGTTGGCACGGGACTGATTTATTTTGATGGAAACGGCAACTTTGTTTCTTCAACGAGCTCCACGGTCGCTGTGGATCGAAGCGGGTTGCCAAGTACGAAGCCACTGCAATTCAATTTGGATTTCAAGAACCTTTCCGGGTTAGCATCAGACAAATCAACGCTGGCGGCGTCGCGTCAGGATGGCTCTCCACCTGGCGTTTTGACGAGCTATGTTATCGGTGAAGACGGAACAATTCGGGGGGTCTTTAGCAACGGAATTTCTCGCGACCTAGGACAAGTTCGATTGGCTCGTTTTTCCAATCCGGGTGGATTAGAACAACGAGGACAGAACTTATATGCTCAAGGAATCAACACGGGATTGCCCATCGAAGGCCGACCGTCTGAAAACGGTTTAGGCACACTGTCTGCCGGGGCGCTAGAGCTTTCCAATACTGACGTGGGGGGCGATTTGGTGACACTTGTACTTGCGAGCACCATGTACCGAAGCAACGCGCGAGTCATCACCGCAACGCAGCAACTGTTTGACGAACTACTTAACTTAAGACGATAAAAGCAGAGTAAAAACGAAAAAGCCCCACTCAACTTAGATTGGTCACGCCCGATATCCAATCTTGGGCCAAGTGGGGCAAGGTTATTTGCAGTTCAACTCAAATCTTTTATTCATTTCTAATTTACAAACTGTAACCGATATTGTTGCTGCGTGCTGCACTGCTCACGAAATTTTCCAGGGCGAATTTCTCTACCTTTCGCTCGGCCCAATGAGTTTTGAAGGCCAAGGCAGTCTAAACGATTTAACCGCTCCCCCCACTAGTGTTACTCCTAGAGAAGTAGCACTAGAATTGAAACGTTGCGCCTACAACGATGCGCCTACGCCGTTGGGCTTTGGTATTGAAATGATTGGAGGGTGGTATGGTCAGAAACAATTCCGTGTCCGTGTCGGTCTTTTGCGTTATTCTCGCTTCGTTCACTGCCGCCATCGGGTGTTTCCAAGCGAGGGCACAGGAGACTAAACCACAAGGCAACGACAATGTATGGCAACCCCTACTGATTCCAAACACCGAAGATGTTGCGAAATTAGAACTGTTTCTCGACGAAACCAAGAAACGACAACCCGTCAAACTGGAACAGTATATTGAAATGCAACGTGCGTTACGGGAAGTGGCTAAGAAGATTGTCGCAACGGTATCGGATCGCAAGTCTGCGGTATTTCGAAAGGCGGAAGCAGAATTTGTTAGTGCGTCCGTCATGCTGCTTGGTAACGAGGGACCCGACGCACAACGCAAGACGTTCGAGCGGTTTCAAGATTATCTACAAAAGCGAGAGAAAATTGAGTTCAACGATATTCAGATGGCAATACTTGCTGGGCAAAATATGGAACAACTTTCTGACTCCAATTTAGCAAAGGAGGCCTACAAATCATTCGCGGATATTTTTCGAAAGAAAGAAGATCCAAGCTTAGTCGATATTATCGTGTTGCTCGAATCGAGTGCACGGCGGCTAGATTTGCCTGGCAAAGAACTTAAATTAGTCGGCACGGATTTTTCTGGTAAGGCCTTCGACATCGAGTCGTTCAAGAATAAATTCGTGCTTGTCTATTTTTGGTCGTCCACAACGCGTGCCTGCGAGCAAGAGCATCCCTATATGTTCTCTGTCTATAACAAGTACAAGGACCGGGGGTTCGAAATTGTAGGGATTGGTTTGGACGAAGATAAGGACGAAGCGCAAGCGTTTATTAGTCGCCTTGCAATTCCATGGGTAAATCTCTGGGAGTCGAGGAAGGATGGCGTTTCGAAAGTGATGGAAACGTATGGCGTCAGTTCCATTCCAACGGTATTTCTACTCGACAAGAAAGGAAAGGTGATTACGATCGAGGCGAGAGGCTTGCTGCTTGGGAAAGCACTTGAGAAATTGTTGCCCGATACACCCAGCAGTGAAGTAGCAAATCCAAATGATGAGCCTAAAAAATAATGTGGCTCGGCGACCGTCGCGCCCGCTTTAGGCGGCGAGTTTTTGGTCGCTAATGATTTCGCCTTTGTCGTTCACTTCTTCGAATCGTACAGAGACTTGGCGGGACACACCGCTCTCTTGCATCGTAATACCGTAAATCATGTTGGCAGCGGTCATTGTCTTTTTGCTATGCGTCACAACAATGAACTTGGTCGTATCTAGAAACTCTTTTAGTACGGTAACGAATCGCCCGATGTTGGCTTCGTCAAAAGGTGCGTCTACTTCGTCCAAAATACAGAATGGACTTGGGCGATATTGAAAGAACGCCATGATCAAAGCAACTGCCGTCAGCGCCTTTTCTCCGCCACTGAGCAGTGAATTGTTGAGCGTTGTCTTGCCGGGAGGTGTTGCGATGATTTCGATGCCGCTATCCGGGTCTCGCTCGTCCTCAAGCATAATATCTGCAAACCCGCCGCCAAAAGAGCGTCGGTATAGTTCTTGGAAATTTTTTCTTATCGTAAATAGAGTTTGCATGAAAAGGTCGCGAGAGTCCTCGTCGATTTTAGCCATGGTTTGGATCAAGCTGGATTTTGCATTATGAAGATCCTCGTAGTGATGCGAAAGCCGGTCGAATCGCGCTTGGAGTTCATCCAATTCCGTGAGTGCTTCCATATTAACACTCCCCGCCGACGCGATCTCGTGTCTAAGTTGAATGATTTCCGATTCGAGCGAGGATCGGTCGAACTCGGTTACGAACGGCTTTCCGTTTGAGAATCCGAGCAAGTCTACCATCCATTGGTTTTCTGTCCGCGAATCCTCGGCGATTGCAGGGATATCATCAAACGCTTTGGTTTGACTCGAATTGTCTTTTAGAAATTGGCTCGCAGTTTGTACCAGAGTTTCCAGATTGAGTTGATACTCGTTGGTATAGTGATCGTGCAACTGCTCCCACTGTTCATTCAATTGCATTTGCTGCGTTTCGATCGATTGGATTTTATCAAGACCTTTTTCTATTGCGCGTCTAGCGTTTTCGCCATTGAGTAGAGCCTGTTGAAGGATGGTGTTTTGAGATTGTATTTGGTCAACCGATTCCATTCGCCGTGCTTCGACGGATTGAATAAGTTGCTGAGCGATTGCGGAGCGAGTTTGGAAATCAGCCGTCGCATTTGTCGTGGCTGCAATTCGATTCGCAATTGACGTCAGTGATGTTTCGGATTGGACGACGCTTCTATTGCGTTCCGCAGAATCCAATTGCATTTGCTCCATGGTTACTCGCAGGCCGACCACGCGTTGCTCGAGTCGAGCCAACTCGATCCGTCGTTCCGTGACGATCGCTTGTTCGGTTTGCATCGCTCGTTCGCATAGCGCAAAATCCTGGGCGATCGCATCGCGAAGCTGGTCCATATCGCCCGATCGCACCGAGTTCATTTCGATTGCAGCTCCTGCGGCGCTCATCAATTCATGAACTTCGGTAAGTCGGTTCAAAGCATTCTGAAGACTGATCCGATTTGTTTCAAGCGAGGCTATCAACTTATTGCGATGCTGCTGAATAGACTCGAGTCGGAGATCGCAGGCTGTAAGTTCTCTTGTTGTCGAATGAGCCGCAGCGTCTCTGGAACGTAGCGTCGATTCTGTTTCACTGATCCGGGATTGTGCGATCACTACCGCAACCGTCGCTTCCGAAAAGAGTGCTTCAACGTGTTTGATTTCCTCCCTGGCAGACTGCATTTCACTACGACGCGAGACTAATCCCAACCCAGTCTGAAGTGAACCGAGAGTTATACTTCCGTC
>JAYVBW010000064.1:0-1823 GCA_043750255.1 Pirellula sp. | reverse complement strand
ATCAACCAACAATTGCCATCGTAGGTTTTAGTGCGAGAGCCGCAGCGCAATGTGCGACGCGACAGGGATTTGAAGTAATTGCTGTCGACTTCTGTGCAGATCGTGATTTGTTCGGTGAATGCCTGGCTCATTACCATCTCGATGATCCCAATTGGCCAAATACTCTCAATGCATTGCATCCGTCCGCCCCGTTATTGCTGACCGGTGGCATGGAGCACCGTTTGGAATTAGTGGACCAGTGCCACTCGGTCTCTAATCGTTTTGGTCCCAGTGGAAAGCAGCTAGCTGGAATTCGATCTTTGGACAACTGGGAAAAATGGGCCGTTTCATGCGATATTGGGTGGCCAGTCACGTTGCGTGGATGTCTGGATGAGAGTGGCCTATCGGAACAACTTCTTCGAGGCGGTTGGCTTTTGAAGCCATTTCAAAGCGCCGGCGGGATTGGCATAACCGACGTGATTAACGCAAGCCAACTGAGTGACAGCGTTTTCAAAGATCACTCCAAAGTCTATCTACAGCAGAAACACCCTGGGGAGACGATCGGCATCACGTTCCTAAGCTCCGAATTCGGCAGCACGCTCATGGGTGCAGCGGCTGCTTGGCCAGAGAATTCAAAAACACGTCGCGCGACCTACAAGTACCGCGGTTCGTTTGGACCTTTTCCACTTTCCACAGCTCAGATCGACAAATTACAGCGCTTTGCAAGTTTAGTCGGTAGAGAGTCTGGTCTATTGGGCTTATGGCAGGCTGACTTTTTAAAGCATGACAGTGAAATAACTTTGCTAGAGATCAATCCACGCTGGAGCGCGAGCATGGACATTCTGGATGTTTGCTTGGATCTTCCTTTGGTGGAAACGCATTATGCGTGTATTCGCACAACTTTGAGTCAAGCGAGATTCGAGGCCATCGCATCGAATGCGTGCAAACGAGCCCAACAGTCAAGCGACGCGATGTTGGGCAAGTGGATAGTCTATGCACGCGCTCCTTTCACTGTCTCGCAAACTCAGTCGGACGCGTGGTGGATGAATCGATGGGAGGGCGATTTAATCTCCGTACGAAATGGTAACCGATTCGCAGACATACCATGCGTTGGGACAGAGATTGCCGAGGGCGACCCCATCTTAACGATAATGACTACAAACATTTCGGCTGATTTTGCAGGCGTTTTGTAGACCTCAGCTCTTTTTTTGACATCTTTTGCAGCCGGTAGTTTTGGGAACAGTCTAAATGGTTTACAATGGGAACCCGAGCTGAACGGAGCTTCCATGGATGTTACAGGCTCAACTGCCTACCGCTGGCGTCTTCGTTCGCGATTGGCTTAACGCCATAATTGCTTTCTTCATTTCCATTTGGAGCCAATTTTCTATGGTAACCGCGCCAAAAACCCCACGCAAGAAGAAGGCCGTCAAGGAAGTCGACCCGAACGCCCCACCTGCACCGCCGAAAGTAAAGCGGACGCGTAAAGTCGCCGCCGAACCTCGAATCAAACTCTACTGGGGAGTCTTCAATCAAAACCTCAAGCGAGTCGCTGTTTTTGAATATGAGGACCTGAAAAAAGCCGAAAAGCATGTCAAAGAATTGACCAAGGCAACCGGCGATCACTTCTTGCAAAAGATCAAAGAAACGGTAGTCGTTTGATCGAACGGATTTGATAACCAGCTAGATCTCTACATGGCTGGCCGGGTTTTTGGTGATTTGATTGTCCGATTGTTATTAGAAAAGAAGGGGTGCTGTTTGGCACCCCTTAGTTTATGGTTTCGTAAGTCGTAGCCGATTGGCAGCATCGACTACAGCTTTCTCAGCTTCTCGATCGCTTGTTCTGC
>JAYVBW010000063.1:0-5201 GCA_043750255.1 Pirellula sp. | reverse complement strand
TTGGCTTTGGGCGCAAAATGGGGAGCCTTGGGCGCTAACGGATTCGCTTGATCGATTTCGCCAGCAACCGCCGAATCGCTCAACATTCCTCGAAGGGCGAGAGAACCAAATCCGAGGCCGACACTGGAAAGGACTTGGCGTCGGGAGAGTGAACAACGGTTTGGCGACTGACGATTCATTCTAGAAAACTGGAGGGCAAACGTAGGAAGGGCAAACGTAGGAGGGGGAAGCGTGCATCGCCCGCTTTGTGGCGATTCAATGAAAATCACTCAACTGCGATACTTATACAGTACTCTAAACACGAGAATCAAGCTACTGCGGAATTGTGGTTGGCTATCGCGTTCGATAATTCCTCTGATAGCGATAGCTGGGTTGTGAAGGATAGTAATAGGTATTCGGTTGCTCGACGATTATCGATGAAGGCTGCATGTATTTTTCCGTCCCCTTGTTGCCGGTGAATTTTTACTCGTGTAGACTCAATCGATGTTCAGGAAGTGCGTCGGACGCAATTTCTCGTAACCAGTCTCGCTCCTTTAAAAAGGGAACTACGAGGCCATCTTTGTTGGATCCAGACGCGCGGTCTTGGGCCACTTGAGAAACTAGTACCTAAGAACATGTTTGCCAGTCAGCGACTTCCAAATTACTTTAATCGAAATCGATAAGACCGTGGGTTCATCTTGATGGACATTGTGAATTCGGTCATTTCCAAAACCAAGATTCTGCCAAATCCACAAGAAAGCCGGTTGGATAGATATTCATGGATGGCTGATTGCTCCGCGATCATAATCATAAAAACGATCGCGGAGCGATCGGCCACAATCCATTTCCCGTGATCCCTTGGCCATGATCCGCTTCGCAATTTATGCATCGTACCTTATCGATTGTTCTTCCAGTTGTTCGGCAGTCGGGAATGTTACTTTCTCGTAGAGTTCGTTCAACTGCATTTCGCATTCAATTTCTGGTAGTGGTATTAATGCATCTAGACCGTTAAACGATTCGCTGACGAAACCGCTGCTACTTCTTCGGTACACCAATGCAATGGCCGCCGATTGTTCGACCAAAATATAGACACATAGGGACTCGATCGAAAAATAGGCTTCACGTTTTTCGTATTCATCCGTTCTACGGGTCGATTCAGAAACTACTTCAATGATCACTACCGGTGAGTCATGAAATACATCGTCTTTAGGATTTGGCTGACAAACCACCGATGCGTCGGGATAATAAAACCTGGTGCCATGAGCAGGCTGAACGCGAATTTTCGTGTCGGAATTAAAAACCTCGCAAGGGCGTCCGCGAAGCTGAGAACCGAGTAAAACCGTTGCGTTGGTCGCTATGCGATTGTGTAAATTCGACCCGCCCGCCATCGCGTACACGAAGCCTTCGAGGTATTCGTGCTTGCGTTTGGCATTGCGTTCGCCTTCGAGGTATTCACGAACGGAGATCGGCTGAAAGTGGGGTACAGAGCTCATCTCCAAATGATAATGTATTGCGATTGCGTTAGCAACTTTTCAAGCCTAGCAAGCGTGAGTTCGATTACCATAGGCTGACAGTTGGCAGCCTGTGCTACGAGGCCTCGTGGAGCGAAGCCTTGGTAACTCGAACGACTGGATTTCCGAATGTGCTGCCACCACCTAGATCGGTCAATCGCTCGCTGGTAATGTCATTGAGACTCTTTCGATCTGGAGCCAGTTTCGGCCACCATTGTCCCAAAGCAATAGCAACACCTAGTTTCGCGTCATCGCTGACGATCACCTTGCGAAGAATACTACCGTTGCAACTGGTCACATCGACGTGATCGCCATCGGCAATTCCGAGTGGGGTTGCGTCCAATGGATGAATGATGATTTGTGGTTCGCCCCCCGCTAACTTGATTACGCTTGGGACGTTTCCCATGGATGTGTTGAGGATAAATGGACCCGGGGGCGAAATGAGTCGCAACGGATACTCGGCACTCGGTTGAACTTCGAAGTCTAATTGCTGCGGCGCAGGCGAAAAGTGAATCTTGCGATCGGGGAAATTGCTCCCATCCGAATACGGCAAAAAAGGATCTGGCAATTTCAGTTTCACAGTTCGCTCTCTCATGAGCTGTTCTGCTGTAATACCCGCCAGATTCGGATTCGATGAAGTCAACAGCTCCTCCAAAATTTGCTTCGGTGTCCAATACAAACATTCGTCGTCGAAGCCCAAACGGCGGGCAAGTTCCATGAATACCCAACGGTTCGATTTGGACTGCCCGCGTGCAGCAACCACGGGCTCAGAATACTGCAGATAATAGTGGCCATAGGCTGTATACACATCGGTATGTTCTAGAAACGTCGTTGCGGGCAACAAGTAATCAGCGTAGTCCGCCGTGTCGGTTTGAAAGTGCTCCAGAACGACCGTAAACAGATTCTCATTACTCAACCCACGTCGAACCCGCGAGGAATCTGGAGCAACCGCCGCTGGATTGCTGTTGTATACGAATAAGCCACGGACACTCGTCGCATCTGGGTCAAGCTCTGACGCAAGCAAGGTCATGTTGACGTGGCGCGATCCAGGCTGGATCAAATGGCTACCGGAAACGCGTTTTGTATTCAATCCAAATGCACCGCTTGTTGACAAACAACCGCCACCGCCCCTTTTTCGCCAAGCTCCAATCAATGCAGGCAAGAGCGCAATCGCTCGCAAGGCATTTCCACCTCCCTCGTTGCGTGTCATGCCGTATCCGACTTTGATAAACGATGCTTCGCAGGTAGCAAATCTCCGCACCATTTCTCTCATAGGCTGTAACGGTATGTCACAATACTTCGCAGCCCTTTCGAGAGACCAATGACTGCAGGCCTCACGGTACTCCTCGATTCCGATGGCATGTTCATTGAGGTAATCAATGTCTTGCCAGTTGTTTCTAAAAATTTCGTGGCCGATTGCCAATGCCAATGCCGCATCCGTGCCCACTTTGATTTGCCAATGCTCGTCGGCAAATCGAGAGGTTTCGTTGCGATACGGATCGATATGGAGAATATGGCAGCCGTTTTTTCTGGCAATCTTGAGAATGGGTGCGATGTGCGAATTGCTTCGAAGCGCATTGATTCCCCAAAGTACTATGGTTTTAGAATGAATAAGATCTTCTGGATCGGTGCCAATTTTATTCGGCCCGTAGTTCGCTTCCCAAGCCGCACCGCCGGTTGAAGCGCAAATCGTTTGATCTAGCTCTAATGCTCCGAGTTTGCGAAAGAAGGCAAAGGGAGAAGCGCCTTCGATAATTCCCATCGTGCCCCCATAACAATAGGGCAGAATGGATTGAGGGCCATGCTGTTCGACAATCGACTTGGTTCGTTCCGCGATCTCATCCAGTGCCGAGTCCCACGAAATAGTTTCAAAATGTCCTTCCCCTTTTTTGCCGACTCGTCGCTGCGGTAGCAAAAGGCGATCCTCTTGTTCTTGGCGTTGGGGGTAGCGAGCCATCTTGACGCATGCAAACCCTTGAGTGATCGGATGGGACGGATCGCCAGCAAGATGGGTGACGCGATCGCCTTCGACGGTGATGTGCAGTGAGCAAGCGTCGGGGCAATCCAAAGCACAAATGGTCGGCAAAACAATTGGGGTCATTGAGTCTGCATTTATTTGGAGGTAGCTAAAGAAGCAAAACTTCACTGCTGGTGAAGCCCCTAAGTTTAGCGACTTTTACTCTGAATACTACGAATGGTTTTCGTATTCTAACACCCAAAGCACTAGGCTTGATTGGATTTGGAAGTTACATTCCTTCGACCTAGTTTTTCGCATTCCAGCGGCGAAGCGCCCGCACACTTTAATTCCCAGATCATGGCTCGCGAACTTTCGACGATTAGAAATATCGGTATTATTGCTCATATTGACGCTGGCAAGACCACGGTTACTGAGCAAATGCTCTACATGAGCGGGACCAAGCATCGTGCCGGAGCAGTCGATTCCGGCACAACCGAAACCGACGATGATCCCGAGGAGCAACAGCGTGGAATTACCATTTTCGCTGCTTGCGTGACGTTTCATTGGAAGGATTGCACCATCAACTTGTTGGATACCCCTGGGCACGTTGACTTCACTGCCGAAGTCGAACGTTGTTTGCGAGTTCTCGATGGTGCTGTAGTGGTTTTCAGTGCTCGGGAAGGGGTCGAGGCGCAGAGTGAGACTGTCTGGCGACAAGCCAATAAATATGTCGTTCCTCGCATCGTTTTTATCAATAAACTGGATCGCGAAGGTGCCGATTTTTATCGCGTCCTAGAGGAGATCGGGCCGCGTCTAAACGCGGAGCCAGTCGCGATTCAAATTCCAGTTGGACAAGGCCCGAGTCACACGAACGACCCATTCCAAGGCATCATCGATTTGATTGACTTGAAATTATTACGGTTCAACAAAGAGGACCAGGGCAAGACGGTTCAGGTGGAAGAGATTCCTAAGGAGCTTTTGGGCGACGCGATGGATTGGCGGAACGTATTGCTAGAAAAACTTTATCTTCACAGCAGCGAGATGATGGAGTTGGCGATGGAGGAAAAACCGATCCCCAATGACATGATTCGAAAAGCCTTGCGAGACGCTTGCATAGCATTGAAACTTCAGCCGGTCCTTTGCGGCTCTGCACTTCACGGTGCCGGTGTACAGCCGTTGCTCGATGGCGTTGCATCCTATCTTCCGTGTCCATTGGATCGGCCTCCAGTGATGGGAGTAGATCCTAAGAAACGAGACAAGACGCTGCAACGCAAACCCGATCCGAAGGAACCTTTCTGTGCACTCGTGTTCAAAGTTTTACCAGCAAAAACCGGTGATATGTTTTGGATTCGTGTCTATTCGGGCAAGCTCGATTCGAATTCACGAGTCTATAATCCCAATCGTGACAAGAAAGAAAACGTTGCCCAGCTCTGGCAGATCCACGCTACGAAACGCGAACGCCAAGGGCAGATCGATGCGCTCGAATGCGGCGACATCGCGCTTATTATTGGCCCTCGCGAATCGATTACCGGCGATACATTGTGCGACACCCGCGACATGATCGAATTGCCATCGATTCAGTTTGCCCAATCGGTGATTTCGATGGCGATCGAACCAGAAAACGCTACGGAACGAAAAAAGCTCGCCGAAGTCTTGGAAATGCGCAAGCGACAGGACCCAACGTTTCACGCGATTGAAAATGCCGAGTCAGGTCAGACAATTATTAGCGGCATGGGCGAATTGCATTTGGAAGT
>JAYVBW010000062.1:0-1547 GCA_043750255.1 Pirellula sp. | reverse complement strand
ATTTCCATGCGACCATTTTGCATTTGCTTGGAATGGATCACCAACGGTTGACATACTATCACAACGGCATTGAGAGACGACTGACGGACGTCCATGGACACGTC
Organism: Pirellula sp.; assembly: GCA_043750255.1. Lineage (GTDB taxonomy): Bacteria > Planctomycetota > Planctomycetia > Pirellulales > Pirellulaceae > JBKCUI01. The sequence continues at coordinate 1,443 of JAYVBW010000062.1, read as the reverse complement.
ATTCGAGATATCCTGGCTTAGGTTGTGGTCCCGAATCTAAAGGGCGTCGGCGATGGACTCGAGGTCCTCGGCTTGCATTTCCTGAGCGGCGCTTTGGATTCGAGCACCTGCTTTGCTCAGGGCTGCAATGACGAGAATTCTCAATACGTTTGCCAGTGGACTCGTTGTACCTTGTTCGAGAGCTCGTCGCACGAGGCGATGTTGGGTGTTGAGGACGATTTCATTTTTACCGGCAGGGCTACGTTGAAAATGCTGATCGATTAGACGTTGGAAGCCGCGAGGCAATTCGCCATTCTCACGCAATTCGTCGAATGTCTTAGAGAGTTCATACCGTTCATTGACAAATGCCATAACGGGCTGATTGTTTGAGGTCGAGGCCACAAAGATGTTGGAATCTAATGGCTCGAAGAAGCTTTGCCATTCTTCCGACGCATCGACCCGCTCCTCCAAGCCTAGAATCGACTCGCAAAAATTTTTGGAAGACGGACTGGCCGCACGCAGGTCGACTTGTTCGAGAGTGATTTCGCCCAACATCGCTGCGAGCAACGTTTCTTCAAAGCTTCGGAGGGTATGGATACAAGGGGTCGAGCCGTTAGCGAAGAACTCGTTCAGCCATACTTCTTGGCGCCGATCCGCGTTGTACCATACGACGTAGTCTGCGTCGTCTTCGACAATCGCATCAGCCCGGCTTCGACTAAGTATTTGTTCGACGGTCAATTCTCCGTGCGAAGTGATGAATTTGTATGTCGACTGCAACAGCACGCGTAGCTTTTCGTCATGGATCGCCATGCCTGCGAACGTATAGCGGTGCCAATGCAGAATAGACTGCCATCGGTGAGGTTGATTGCGAGTCAGTTCGTCAAAGTGGACATAGATTTCATCAGAAATCGTATCGCAAACGGAGTCGAAAATCGCGTCCCGAACGAGATCTTCACGGTTCGAAGTAGGCGAGCAATTGGGGAGCTCAAGAACGCCGCGAAGAAACGGAGCCCAAACCGGTACCAATTCTCGAATGTGGCGTGAAATTACCATCCGACGAACGCTGACAGCTATCGTCGCATCGTCGGCAAAACCGGGAGTACGCTGCGGCGAAACGTACAACGCTCCTTTGATCGCGACAGGGGCCTCTACAGCAATAGGAATTACGTCCAACGGGGTCTCGCCGAAATAGGATGCAATTTGTTCCTCGACCGCATCGCTGTCGGGGGTCGGTTCCAGCCATGATGCTTGAATTAGATTCGACCGGGCGCTAGCATGATTGAGATGGATCGGAATAGGGAGGAAGTCCGCATATTGTTTTACGCCTGATTCTAGAAGTTCGGCATCATCCGCAAAAACGGCATAGTTGGGTTTGAGAAAAAGCGTAACGGACGTACCGACCGCAGTGCGATCGGAGATGGACAGCTCAATATCGGTACCTGCACCAGCTTCCCAACGGACCGC
>JAYVBW010000061.1:0-9864 GCA_043750255.1 Pirellula sp. | reverse complement strand
ACCGACGTCCCCTCGAAATCTTCTCTCGATCGGGTCGCCACCATTTTTTCTCTTCACCGGCAGCCCAAAATGTGTAGCCTTTGAATCTGAGCCGGTAGCGTCCGGACTCGGGTGCTTTGAAATTGCTAAAGCGAGGCTCGATAGGTTCGTAGCTGCTTGCAACAACTCCAAATGCCTCTCTTTCGCGTTTCGCGGGATCGCTGTCGCCGACAGTAAAGGGTATATCTTTGTCATTCAGAACTTCTAAATCCGCTTCGTAATCGATCAGTGGAAAGGTTGCTCGTTCGGGGCTGCGATTGAATTCGGTGAAGCGGACCTTGCCACTGAAACTGCGTTGCTCGCGAGCGTAGAACCGTCGATTCGTTTTCTCTGGTGGAGTCGGCGTTTTCGCGGTAACTTCTCTCAGAGCATAGTCAGCGGCTTGCATGTAACGAGCAAGATTCACATGCGACGTGTCCAGTGCCTCGCCGATCTTGTTGAATCGTTGCAATTCCCCATCCTCCGGAAGGACTGTCTTCAGTTGCAACCAGGGCGCGCTGAGCAATTGACGAACGCTGTTCTCATATTCGTAACGATTCATACGTCGCCAAACAGACCGACCCGAAGTAGCCAGTTCCAGCCGATCGAGTTCCACCAAGTCGTCGAAAAGAACTTTGCTAATCGGGCGAATTTCCTCATCCGACAGTTTGCTCTTTGGTGGCATTTCACGGGCTATAACTCTGTCATGAACTTTAGTCCACATATCGAACGCGCTACCAGTCATGGACTGTTCCGAGAGGGACATCAAGTTCAAGCCACCCTCGGGGGAGTCGGCCGAATGGCAATCGACACAGTGTTGTTGCACAAAGTTGATGACGATTGCCGGAGCCAGCTTAACGGAGACTTGCGGATCGACGATAGGTTGAGCAGGCAACAAGCTCGCATTACTTCCAATAATGGATAAAGCAATGATCTTGAAGCACCACAGACATTGGCGCATAAACAAAGCTCCGGGGGAGGCGAGAAGAGCTGAAGGCGGGTGGAATTCCAGGAATGGAACGGTTTAGCATCATTTTTACATTTTACGATACTCGAAAAACCTATCGATAGCAAATTAGCAAGCAAAATCCTGGGTTCCTGGCTACTACACCTTGAGCCATTGGTCAAACCAATGAAACGCATCGGCCTGCATTTGGAGATCGAACTTGTGAGGTCCTGAGTAGAATTGGCAACGATAACGATCTGAGGCATTGGCCTTGGCATAAACTTCAGCCAATATCTGATCGGCGCGTTGCATTTCTGGCAACGTAAAGAGCGAATCCTCGTTGTTGTTCATAACCATGGTTGGCAAGGGGACTCGCAATCCTAGCACCTCGGGATAATCGAGATCCAGTGGCAGGTTTGGAATGTAGATCATCCAAGTATGCGTGTGGCATTTGTACAGCAGATAGTCTCGCCAAGTAGACATCATCCCCACCGCGCATGCACAACGGATACGTTCATCCAATCCGCCGAGGTACACGGTGCGCAATCCGCCGCCTGATAGCCCTGCACAACCAATTCGCGAAGCGTCCACATCGTCGCGAGAACATAGGTAGTCAAGAGCACGTTGATCTTCCGAGATGAATACTCCCGGCCAGGTCGTGCCGGCGCAGAAGAGACTCTTAGCCATCAAGTGTTCATGATCAGACGCGAATTTGTTGTATGTCTTGATCGACTCCTCAGAGTCGTCGTCGACGGGTGTGACCTTGCTGCGAGCTTGTTCCGAGACATCATTCATCAACACGCGTCGACTAGCAAACGTAAATGTATCGTGTACCAAGACTGCGTAACCACGACGCGCGAGCGCGTTTGCCCATGGTTCACCTTCATAGTAATGCTCCTGATGGTACTTCATCATCGGATGTTGGCTGGAACCCACCTTGGTAATCTTCTCATGGCCGAAGTACTTATTCCCGCCATGGTCGTGCAAGCCCAACACTGCCGGTAGTCGCCCGGTGGCTCCAGCGGGCTTCAATAAGACCGCGCTAGTGCGAGGGCCGTAGGGTAACTGCCAACTAATGCGTTCCGCGTGCAGACCATCTTCAATTTGGGCTGGTTCGCTTTTGACTTCAGTAACCGGCAGAGTGTTCGGTTGGGCTAGGCAATCGCTCAAACGCTGCTTTGCGAGTTTACGCCAAGTATCCAGATCCCGAAATTGTGGTTGGCGGTAGGAAAGTCTGGCGGGTTTATCGCCCACAAGGCTGGCTGCCCAAGGGCCATAGACTCCCATCATGTTTGGTTGCACGTTAGATTCTCCGTGGTTGTTGGGTGATGCGTCTGTTGGCGTTGTCGGACCACTGGATAGTGCCTTTTGCATACTGGCCCAATCGGCCATCAGGACGCCCGACGCGACCGCGGCTTGCGTAAGAAACTGACGTCGTTCAACTGGTTGTTGGTTGGGCTCGGGGTTCGACATGTTTGTAGGTCTACTTGGTTTTGTCGGAACGGTCGGTAAAGAATTTCAAAGCTATGGGTTTCTTGCCTTCGACGTCGTGAGCTGCGGACAGCACAAACTTGACTGTATCGTTTCGAATCGAATTTACAACCCGTTCCGTTTGTGTAGATCAAGCCGAAGTTGGCAGCATGGAACCAGCAAAGGTCGGTGACGAGAGGACGCAAGATTGAAGCTATTTTGCATTTCGTTCGAGTGTTTCTACGTCTGCAATATCCTTGGCTCTTCCTGCCGCATGTTTGTTTTTAATAAGATCCTCAAGTCCAATAACACTCATGGAGCAACCATTCATTTCAATTAAGATTTTTCTTTCCCAAGCATCCGAAAAAATTACCCCAGAAATCTCGGTCAGGATGTCGATGCGAGATGGCTCAACGCCAATCTGGAAAATGATCCCGGGCGTCGCAAGGTCTTCAATAGTAAGATCATGAAGTGGTGCTCCAAATCTGCTTAGTGCGACAAGCACTTTCACGGCATTTTCGGGATTTGCTCGCACCCAGATGTCCAGGTCTCCTGTTGCACGAGGATGTCCATGCGCCGCCATTGCATACGCCCCGACGAGCAGAAACTCAACGCCCGAATCGGATAGTCCGGACAGCATGTCTTTGAAGTCGGGGTTGAGCAACGTTCGGTTCCTTAAATGCCCAAGCGGTTAGCGTCAGAGGCCAAACCAATCCAATGCGTTCTGCAGGTGTCGCATTCGGAACGCCCGAATCCTGCCCTTGTTGTTCCAGAGTCGAACGCTTTACAACTGACCGATCCATACGAGGCAATGAATCCATGAATTGGTAACGACTTTCGATATAATTGTGAAAAACGAAAAACCATTTGGCTGTGGTTATTGGATATACACAAAGGAAACTATACCAGATCGACTTTCCGAAAGGGGACGCAGCAGCTTTGGTTAGGCCTAATCCGCATAATTCTGTCCCGCTTCGATAACAATCGCGGTCGCATTGTCTTTTCCGGATTCTGCGACTGCCGTAAGAACTAATCGCTGCGCCGGAGTGAGATAAGACATAGCGGATTCAGGTTCGAGAACAAGGTCGCTTACTGCCCGGTCCCACAATCCATCGGTGATACCATCCGTGCATAGTACGAGTTTTTCGTTTTGTTTTAGTTCAAAACTCCCACATTGTGGTTCAGCAAATTGATTGCCCGCCCCTAAGGCTTTTGAAAGGACATTTTTTCGTGGGTGAAATCGAGCTCCGCGCTCGTTTAGTTTTCCCGTTCGGTGAAGCCAGCCGACGTATGTGTGATCTTCGGTCAACTGCGACATAACGAGCTTTGACTGCTCGGTGGAAGACTGACCAATGGAAGACTGCCCTGATGAAGTAAGATCGGGACTCGATCTGAAATGATAGAGTCGCGTGTCTCCAATATGAGCGAACATGACCGTGCTGCCATGCAACCATGCTAACGTAAGGGTCGCGCCCATGTTTGTGCACATAGGATCCCATTGCCCCAACGTCACGAGTTCCTGGTGGATCGCAGCGAAGAGTCCTTTTAGAATATTGGGGGCGGACTCCGCTAAGTGCTGATCGGTCATAAGATACGTTCTCGGCAGTATCTTGGTGATGTTGTCGATTGCGATCTTGCCAGCCAACTCTCCCGAACGTTCACCTCCCATTCCATCTGCAACGGCGAACAACAAGTCAGCATCGCGTGTATTCGATTGCCCGTCCTTGCCTAGGTAGCGGACCCCGCGTTGGTCGATCAACATTGCCAGGAATCGATCCTCGTTGTTGGATCGGAACGAACCGGAGTGTGTCATGGCTGACCATCGGACAGCGATTGGGCTATTGCCGTATTCGGGACTTTTGACTGTCAAGTCGATCGCCTTAGCTTTGTCTCCGTCTAACTCTTCCAGAATGGTGGAAAATTCGAAGTCGATGACGCAGAATCTCCCATCCGAAGCCCGATAGGTAATGTTCCGTAAAAATGCATCGTCGTGTCTAACTCCGTACTCTTCGAGTTCGGCGAAAATGGATTTAATTTTTTCATCACCTAACCGTTCCACGCGAGCACCGCAATTGCTGGTTACCATTTCTAACGTGGTTCGGTCAGCAGAGAGCAATCGAGGCACGAAACTGCATTTGCGATTCTCTAGATAGATCAGCACGCGGCATTCATTGTCGAAACGCTCTTGAGCATTTGGACCCTGAAAGAATTTGTGGACCCGCCCGTCATATCCTATGCGAACAATGGCACGCTGAGTATTTTTGGCTTCAATCATGGGCTATCGGAATGCGTGTGGGTGATTCGCGTGCATCCACAGTCCTAGGCCAGGATTGCGAATGAAGTAAAATCGTTCACCGTTTCGACTGGTGTTCCAGCCGTCTTGAATCTCATCGATGGCGTATTCGGCTCGAGCAGCCTCGTGGGAACCGTAGCCATAGCCTACCGATTGGATTTCTTCTTTGGATAGTTTTCCGGGGCAGTATTCGACTTGGAATCGATTCTCCGTCGAGGCGTGAATCAAGTGCGCTGCAGCCGACAAATTGCTCCTCAGATCAGCGTTCTTAGCAACCAGTTCGATAACCTCTGGCGTTGTGCGGTATCCATATCGACGGATCAAATTGTCGACATCGTCATGCTCGCCAAAACGGTCTACACCGGGAGCGATAATAACGAGCGTACCGCTATCGGCGACCGCCATCCGTGTCCGGTAGATCGCTTTGTTTGCAACCCAGGTCTTTTTGTATTTGCTGGGATCCATCCATACGACGATCTTTTTTGGAGCCTCGGGGATTCGGAAGCAATTCACTTGTGCCGAGAGTTCGCCAGCTCGATAGAAAACGGAATGATCGTCTCCCACGTAGAGCCCTCTTACAACTGGGCCTTGATCCGGAGTGGACTCGACCACGGTCAATACGTAAACGACCGGCCGATTGGTCAAGAACAAATCTGCCGCTCGGTTCAAAATTTTTCTAAGCGGAGTTTCGCAACGACCCATGACGCGTTCCATCCCGTAAAGCGCGCTCAAGTAGTGGCTGTCGTCGATTCCGGCGCTTCCTCCGGTTCCCACGAAGATGTTCTTCGTGTAATTTGCCATCCCTATTACTTCATGTGGCACCACTTGGCCGATCGAAAGGATAAGGTCGTGGCCACCTTGGGAAATCATTTGGTTGACTTGAGCCGGCCAAGGCCTATCGTAATGACCTTCAGTCACTTCACGAACGAAATCAGATTCTACGTAGCCCAACGTGTCTACGTCCGATCGGAAGCGGTGCACTCGAATTAGCTCACGCGGGAAGTCGCCATACATTTTGGTAAGCTCTTCCTCGTTCATGGCGGTATGCGTTCCGAGGGCGGGCATGACATCCGTCAGCTTATCGCCCAACAGCTTCAAGACCGCATGCATTATCGGCCCAGCTTGAGAGTCCATCCGAGTGTGGTCTGGCGGTACTGCGAGGACTTTTTGAACCGACGGAAATTGCGACAGCGTCATTGCAATGGCTTCGAGGAAGTCCTTCATGCCCAGGACTAGGTCTTTTCCACCGCGTGAAAAATAAATCGTCATAGAAAAATCCGTGCCGGGTTAGATCGATATCAATTATCAATTTTTCGTTCATTATTAATGGGGCTTCTCTTGGCGAAGAAAGTCGATTTCATTCATCGGCCTGTTGGTTTCTTCTTTTTGAAACATGCCAGTAAACCAGTTAGGATTTGACTTTTTCGAATCTGACGAACTGCTATGAGCTGAGGGTTTCGGTTCTGGATACGGATCAAGCCATTCGGTGGTGGTATTCCACCAACGCTTGGTGGTTTTACTCATTTTACCCAAGGTTGAGGTGTTTGAGCGAGAATAAGAATTAACCCGAGGTCCTTTGGTGGACCATGGCATTGTCGGCATTTTCATGGAGGGGAGCCAGGATGATTTAGACGATGATTTGGAATAGAGTGGACTTGAATCTCTGGAAGAGGCAGATTTGGAAAATGGACCCCAAGTCCAATCGTCGGCAAAACCAACGGTAGGAACCGTTGCGATAACAAAAAAAACAATCCAACCAAGGATTCGGATAGATTGGCTATGCATTCTGGAGTACTCCGTTATTGTGTCGAATCTATTGTGTCGAATCGCGAACATAAGCCTAATCCATAGGGGATTAGCGAATTCCTCGTCCAGAGGACTTTGCAAAAATGATGCCTACTAGCGTAGGGATTCTGGAAATGGAGCTAGAACGCTCTTGCAGAGCGGGCGCTAGGTCTTATAATCTGCCTCCCGCTAAAGGAGCCGAAGCCACCCAACGTGGTTTTGCAGTCACTTGTCCCACAACGACTGTAGTCCAGCGGAAAAAAACGAAGACGCAACGGGCATAATCAACAGGTTCTTTTGCGGGTGTAGCTCAGGGGTAGAGCACAACGTTGCCAACGTTGTTGTCGTGGGTTCGAATCCCATCACCCGCTTTTCTGTTGGATTATGTCCTTTTTTTACCCTACTTAGGACGTTTGATCCGACATGTCGACCGTGGAAACCAAGGCGCCAGATTCAAAGTTGGAATTGGTTGTTAAGATAAGTCAGCCTAGCACTTGCCAACGGCACGTCGTGGTTACCATTCCCCGTTTGGAACTGGAACGCTATTTTCGCGAGGCTTACGACGAAATCGCTCCAAAAGCGGATCTTCCAGGCTTCCGAGCAGGCAAGATTCCACGCAAACTTCTTGAAAATCGATTCCGAAAAACAGTGGCTGACCAAGTAAAAAGCAGCTTGGTCATGGACAGTCTGCAGCAGATCACCGAAGGTGGTGAATTCTCAGCTATCTCCGAACCCGACATGGATTTTGGAGCGGTGAAGCTACCGGACACCGGAGATTTTACCTTCGAATTCAATATCGAGGTGCGGCCAGCATTCGATACGCCGGACTGGAAGGGGCTCGACCTTGAAAAAACCGTCTACGAGTTGACGGATGCAGAAGTAGACCACCAACTGGCCCGCACACTCGAACGCGTAACTCCTGGGGAAGCCTATGATGGCGAAGCTGCATTGGGTGATCGATTGATTATTAATGCGGTGTTTAGTTCCGAGGGTCGCGAAATTAGCAAGATCGAGGAGGAGCTGATCACTCTCCGCAAACGGTTGAGCTTGGCCGACTGCATCATCGAAAATTTTGGCGAATTAATGTCAGGTGCCAGAGAAGGCGACAAACTCAAGACAACTGTAAAGGTTCTCGATACCTCGCTAAACGAGGCTTTCAAGGGAGTCGAAGTTGACGTCGAGTTTGAAATCGTTGAAATCCGCCGAGTTAATGTCGAGGGCCTCAATGCTACTGTTCTGCAGTCGGTTGGATTTGATTCTGCCGAAGAACTGCGTGCATTCGTCCGTTCTGAACTAGAACGACAAGCAGAATACTATCAAAATCAACTCCTTCGTGAGCAAATCACCAAGAAGTTAACTGCTGGCGCAAATTGGGATCTTCCACCCGCTTTGGTTCGCAAGCAAGCGGACCGGGAACTACAAAGGCGAGTTTTGGACTTGCGTCGCAATGGATTCACCGACGATCAAATACGCTCTGTGATCAATAATATCCGACGGAACTCCGAAGTTTCGACACAGGGAGCACTGCGCGAGCATTTCGTCCTTGAAAAGATAGCCGAAGACAACTCGATCGAGCCAAGTGAAAAGGAATACGAAGACGAAATCCAACTCATCGCCGATCAAAGCGATCTTTCTGTCCGACAGGTCCGTGCCAAATTGGAGCGAACCGGCCAAATGGACGCACTGCGAAACCAAATTTTGGAACGCATTGTGATCAAGCAGATTGTGGACGCAGGAAACGTAAAAGAGATCAAGGGTGATTCGATCCTCAAAGCAGATCCTGATGAAGCGGCTGTCGAATTCTTGGTCGCTCCAGTTTCCCAGTTTTTACCGGAAGCGAAATACGATGAAACACCGGACGACGTCGCTCAAGAAGGCAATGTAAAGCCAACCTAGGTTTTTAAATGTCATTCACTTTGCAATTTCGTGAACCGGTGGGCGCTAGCCCCGGGCCATTGACTTTCGTAATGCAGGTGACATTTCTTGTAGCGGAACTGGCGCAAGCCACCCGGTATTACGGAGTTTTCTCGCACTTCACCGGACAGCTCGCGTTGCACCGCTATTAATGTGTTTTGGTAGACCCCAGCTCGTATGAACGATGATTTTCGCACGTCCGCTTCCGTCGCAAACTTAAAGAAACGGGCTGCGGTGTTGGGCCAGCTCAGGCAATTTTTCGACGAACGTGGATTTACGGAGGTGCAGACGCCGGTTCTTTCTCGCGATTCAATTATCGATCGCCATCTCGATCCCATCGAAGTGAACTTTCAGTTACCTGGAAAAGTGGCAGCAACTTGGTATCTGCAGACTTCCCCGGAACAATCCATGAAGCGACTTCTGTGTTCCGGTATTGGAAGTATCTATCAGATCGGACCTGTATTTCGTAGCGGAGAACGAGGTCGATTCCATAACCCAGAATTTACCATGGCCGAATGGTACGATGTCGACGCCAACTTGACCGATGGTCTGGAGTTGTTGGACAAATTGTTAATGCGTTTGCTCGGCGCGCAAAGTGCAGAACGGATTCGATTTGAAGATGCATTTCGAATTCCGACGGGTCTGGAGCTTTTTGCGATGAAGTCGGCTGATCTTGGAGGGTGGGCTGTACAACATGGCTTGGTCGACAGTGAGAAGTGGTCGACCGATTGGGACGACTGGGTCAATTTGATTTTTTCAAGGTGTGTTCAACACACGCTTGGAATGCAAACACCTGTGTTGGTTACTCACTTCCCTGCGTCGCAAGCGGCTTTGGCACGCGTGTGCGAGGCAGACACGCGCACTGCCGAACGCTATGAGGCGTTTTATCGCGGCGTTGAATTGGCAAATGGATACCATGAATTGATGGATGCCGATCAGCTTGAAGCACGCACAATTCTTGCCAATACACAACGAGAGGCAGACGGCAAGAAATCGCTGCCAGTCCAAAACAGATTATTGGACGCAATGCGATCGGGAATGCCTAACTCGTGCGGCTGTGCACTTGGATTCGATCGTGTGGTCATGCTGGCATGCAATGCCGGTTCGCTGGATGAAGTTCTTTCGTTCGTCGCAGAAACAGCGTAACTCACTGTCTATCCATGTGAATTAAACTGGTACGTTCTCGCCCGCGTCTTTGGGGGAAACGCACGCCGTGAACGGTTACTTAAAAGATAGCCCGCTAGCGGCTGCGGTTCTTGTCAAGCCTTTGCTTGAGGCTTTCTATAACTTCTGTCCAACCTTCGGTGGCTTTTTCGAAATCAACTTCGGCCCATCGAGGTTCTTGCGCGCCGCTAAGCCTCGATTTTATCTTTGCATCTGGCCACACCGGAAACTGAGCGCTGTTTCCCATTGTCAGCCTGGATTCAGCTTTTTCGCT